>JBFJZQ010000329.1:0-3842 GCA_041622015.1 Oleiphilaceae bacterium | reverse complement strand
TCTTCGCTGAATGCCCCTCTTCACCTAATACAAAAGCAGAGCTAGATGAAAGTAATATCCCAGCGGTAATAGGTAACTTGAATTTGTTCAAGGTTGTTTTTTTCATACGACGCTCCTTTTAATTTCATTCCATACTTTCAAAAATTTATTGTCGCAGTGTTAACTGCTATCTAAGGCAAATTTTGCGCTAGAGCCAATAAATAATTGCTTACACTTAGTCATTATCATATTTTGTGCCACATCCAAAAAAACATAATAAACATCTGTTTTTATTGAATTTTTTATAACAAAAAAGAGTATAGCCTTGCATTTTAGAAATTATAAACTGAAGGCTTTCATGTAAGTTTTACAAGTGGAAATGAAATATTTATTCACTATCTATAGCGAGAAAAAACAAAAGATCACCTTAGGGTGCTAGACGCTTTATTAATTACAAGTAAATGAATCCCGCTAGAAAGATCAAAGCTTTTTTATTATTCCTACCATTCTTTTGATGTCATGGTCTGGAAAAATAATGGCTCTACATGAATATCAACCGACTAGATAACTTTTTTGTTAATCACCAGCAGAGAAATTTGTGAACGTTATACACGAATATCTTTTCTAGTGTCTGATCCGAATAACTTGGACTAGGGCGTCAAATAAACCTCAATCAAGTTGAGTAGTTTGTTTTCATTAAACGGTTTTTCTAAGTAATCTGTTACGCCTGCATCCTCACATTTTGGCCAGGCTTCTTGACGAATATCAGCTGAAGCAATGATTAACGGTCTGGATCTGGTTTTTTTATTTAAACGCATCTGCTTGCTTAATTCTAACCCGCCTTTGTGAGGCATGTGCAAGTCGCTAATAACAATATCAACAGGCTGCTCCTCTAAAATAACTAGGGCTTCATCGACACTATTTGCGACGATCATGTCTAATGGTGAACTCGATAGCATTGCCTGAATGACAATCAAATTGATTTGGGAGTCATCAATCTCAAGAACGCTTTTGCCAGACCAGCTTTTCATCGTAAGCGGCTTTGCATTGTCACTTAGTAACTTGCTTTCACTCAAGTTCAGCGCAGTTTGCGTCCGAACGGCTGTATGGGGTATGTTTATGGAAAATGTTGAGCCCTTGCACACAGTTGATTGAACGCTTAAATCGAAACCTAGCGCATGAATAATTTCCTTCGCGACACTCAAGCCAAGCCCAGTAGAACTGAGTTCGTCATATTTCTCGCTGACATCTTTGGAAAAAAAAGGCTGAAATATCGCAGACATATTTTCAATGCCTTCACCAGTATCAACCACTTCCAAGCTAATACCTCCTTCATCTCCATTAGAAATCAATAATGAAACCTTCCCGCTTGTGGTAAATTTCATCGCATTGGAAAGCAAGTTTATGATCACTTGATAAAGGCGCGACTTATCCGTTTCAATGAGACACTGATCTGCCTTTAGGTTATTGACTATATCAAAAGTAAGCCCTTTATCCTGAATACGACTGGCAAATAAGTTATAACCATTGCGGACCAACTCTAGTAAATCAAACACACTCGTTTGTAGGGTTAGGGAAGAATTTTTAAGCTTGGAAGCATCCAAAAGATTATTGACGAGATTAAGCAAATGCTGCCCAGACGTTTCGACAATATCCAGCTGCTTGTGTACCTCTGAAGACAAGGAAGTTTTTTGCACTTGTTCAAGGATACCGAGCATCGCATGTAAGGGTGCTCTGAGTTCATGAGACATATTCGAAAAAAACGTTCTTTGGATTTAGTCGCTAAAAGTGCTTCAAATTCAGCATTCTTTAAGTCTGTCATATCTGCGTGTGTGCCGGTAAACCGGAGAGCATTACCTTCCGCGTCTCGCTCCACAACTCGACCCCGATCAAGAATGAATACCCAATGACCATTTTTATGTTTCATTCTATGCAGGTTTTGATAGAACTCAGTTTTTCCCTCAATATGCGCCTGTATGTCAGCCATGCAACTATCCATATCATCAGGATGCACGCGCGAAGACCAGTCATCAAGGGTCATGGTGAGATCCTCAAGCCTTAAGCCAAGCATTTTCGCCCAGTTACTATCGAATACGACATCATTTGTTTGAGGTGCCCAGTCCCACATCCCAAGGCGTGTACGATCCAAAACTAATTTTAACCGTTCAGCCGTGTAGGTCGAACTAAGTAAGCTATTCATATTACAAACAGGCCTGTATCGTAAATGTATAAGCTGAAAGTATAGAAGACAATGCAACTTAATAGTATTTATTGCGCTGCGCATGTCATCGATAAGTCACTCTTTGCCTAGGTACTTGTAGACCGGCTTTCTTGTGGGCATGATTTAAACCGTGACGGTATTGCTGATGAAGGCTGCGATCGGGTGCTCATGTCTCGTTAGGATTCCTGAATCATAACTCGCGGGTCAAACCTGATTGTTTCTGGGCACTTTAGTAACCGTTTTCATTGAAATTGATCACATGTTCTTTAGGCCAGATCCGTAGTTATTCTTATGTAATAGATCACGTTAAATGCTGGGCATTTTCTTCAAGGCGAAGTCATCTTTCTTTGTGGTACTTTCTTGTTTTGTAATGCTTAACATGCCTTGCCCTGCCTTAAAAGAAGGTTTATGCTGATTAGCCTCAGCACTAAAAGAGATGATTTAGCCAGAGCTTCCCGTTTGATTAAAAATTTAAGTAAGTAACGTTACGCTGCACAGGGAGTGTTGATAACGATGAATCTACCTGAAATAAGCCAAAAGCGAATACTGGTCGTCGATGATTGCCAGGCTGCACTGGCGGCAATGCTCAGACTGTTATGCAGAGCAGGGCATGATGTTCGTGGCGCCAAAAGTGCTGAAGAAGGCTTGCAACAGCTAGATGAAATACGCCCTGACCTGATACTCATGGATCTTGTATTACCCGGCATGAGTGGGCTCGAGGCCACTCGAATAATAAAATCAGACCCCGAATTAGCCTCTATTTTCGTGGTTAACATGTCGTCACAACTGATTTCTAAAGAACACCAGACTCAAGGCCTGGAAGCCGGCGCTGACGGCTATATTACAAGACCCATATCTAATCAGGAACTGTTAACCAGCGTGAACGCCTTTCTGCGCTTAAAATCCATGATGGATGCTTTATCTAGAAGCGAGGAACGGCTGAGATCTATTATTGATCAAAACATCGATGGCATGCTGATTGTCAACCACAAAAATAAAATCCTGTTCGCCAACCCGGCAGTTGCCAGCCTTTTTAGACGCTCAATCAACCAATTATTGGGAAACCGTTTTAATTGGTTGAGATTATCAGATAAAAATTCCCCACGAGAAGTTGAAATTGAAGTTCCCAATAACGGTAAGCTGAATATCACACTTGAAATTCGGGCAACGGCTATCAACTGGGAAGATAAACCTGCGTTTCTGGTAACCCTACACGACATTACGAGACGCAAGGCGGCAGAAAAGCGCATACACCAACTTGCATTCTACGATGAGCTCACGAAGTTACCTAACCGTCTTCTTTTCATGGATCGTCTTAAACATGCATTATCCATGTCTCAAAGAAGTGGTATTGTCGGCGCCTTGCTTTTCCTTGATCTGGATAACTTCAAAACACTTAATGACACTCACGGCCATGCTCAAGGTGATCAACTCCTAAAGCAAGTAGCATTGAGAATCACTTCCTGTGTGCGCGAAAGTGATACTGTCGCACGTTTAGGCGGTGACGAGTTTGTTATCCTATTATCCGAACTCAGTACATGCGCTAAAGACGCCGCTACACAAGCAGAAATCACCTGTGAAAAAATTCTGGCTATATTTAAGACACCGTTCAAGCTAGGTCGTCACCAACATTTTACCACCC
>JBFJZQ010000328.1:0-3860 GCA_041622015.1 Oleiphilaceae bacterium | reverse complement strand
GATTAATCTGAAAACTGAAGGTTTTGTCATGAAACTGACGGTTTTACCTAAATTGATCAAACTGAAGTAGGTCTATGCAAGAATCCACGATGTTTCAGCAGATGAAGTTTTTAGCGAATGGCAATATTGCCATTCCTTTTGTGCTTGTTGCTATCTTGGGCATGATGATACTGCCTGTTCCTGCATTTCTTTTAGATTTGCTGTTTACTTTCAATATCGCGCTAGCGCTCGTTGTATTGCTTGTCTGTGTATATTCCTTAAAGCCTGTAGAATTTGCAATTTTTCCTACTATTTTGCTGGTGGCAACCTTACTGCGCCTTGCTTTGAATGTGGCTTCTACCCGAGTGGTCTTACTGGAAGGTCATGAAGGTGGAGATGCGGCAGGTAAGGTTATTGAAGCCTTTGGTGAGGTGGTTATTGGTGGCAACTATGCTGTGGGTTTGGTTGTCTTTGCGATCTTAATGATTATTAACTTTGTGGTGGTGACAAAGGGTGCAGGGCGTGTCTCAGAAGTTAGTGCGCGCTTTACCTTGGATGCAATGCCCGGTAAGCAAATGGCCATCGATGCTGACTTGAATGCTGGCTTGATCGAGCAAGAAGAAGCCAAGCAGCGCCGAGAAGAAATAGCCACGGAAGCTGACTTTTACGGTTCGATGGATGGTGCGAGTAAATTCGTAAGAGGCGATGCTGTTGCGGGTATGCTTATTTTGGCGATCAATATGATTGGTGGTCTGGCAATAGGCATGATGCAGCATGATTTAGAATTCGCAGATGCCATAGAAAAGTATTCATTACTCACCATTGGTGATGGCTTGGTTGCCCAAATTCCTTCTTTGCTGTTGTCTACTGCTGCGGCAATTATGGTAACTCGAGTCAACTCTGCTCAAGGCATGTCTGACCAGGTTTCCACGCAGATGTTTTTATCGCCGAAAGCTTTATATATATCCGCTGTGATTATGATCATTATGGGGCTTGTACCAGGCATGCCCCATTTGGCTTTTTTGGGGTTAGGTTTTGGTATGCTCGCTATCGCCTGGTTCGGCGATAAAAAACGCAAAGAAGCAGATTCAGTTGATGGTGCAATGCCATTTTTCTCTAAAAAAGGCGCTGATAAGTCTGGTTCATCCTCCGCTCAGATCATGCCTCAATCGGACAATAAGCTTGAAGCTCAAAAAGCACCGCATGCAGAAGCGCAACATAAAGAATTAGGCTGGGATGATGTCTTAACTGTCGATATTATAGGTCTAGAGGTTGGCTATCGGATTATACCTTTAGTTGATAAGTCACAAGGCGGCGCTTTATTAGGCCGTATCAAAGGCGTGCGAAAAAAACTCTCTCAAGAGCTTGGTTTCCTGATGCCTTCTGTGCATATCCGAGACAATCTGGAGCTGATGCCCAATGTCTATCGCATCACCTTGATGGGGGTGACGATTGCTGAGGCAGAAATTCATCCAGAACGAGAGCTGGCAATAAATCCGGGTCAGGTCTTTGGTAAAATAGATGGTATCGCAGGTAAAGACCCTGCGTTTGGTTTGGATGCTATTTGGATCGAACCATCCCAAAAAGATTATGCGCAAACACTGGGATATACCGTCGTCGATGCAAGTACCGTTGTGGCGACGCATTTGAATCAGGTATTGCAAAAGCATTCGAGTGAATTAATTGGTCATGAAGAAGTTCAGCAATGGTTAGATCAGCTTGCCAAGGTATCTCCGAAATTATCAGAAGAATTGGTACCCAATACGGTATCGGTCAGTCTTTTATTGAAGGTCTTGCAGAATCTCTTGCTTGAAGATGTACCTATTCGCGATATGCGCTCAATCGCTGAAGCCTTGGTTAATGTGACTACCAAAAGCAATGATCCAACGATGCTGACGGAGCTGTGCAGGCAGGGTATGAGGCGAATGATCATACAGAATATTTGTGGTAGTGAGGCGGAAATTCCTGTGATTACCTTAGAGGCAGACTTGGAACAGTTATTGCTTAAGTCTGTGCATCAGTCACAAAAAAATGGCGGAATGGATGATATGGGTATGATTCTGGAACCTCGTATAGTTGAAACTTTACAGCGTTCTTTGAATGAATCAGCTCAGCGACAAGAAATGTTAGGTAAGCCAGCAATCCTGCTGGTATCTGGTCCGCTTCGACCTGTACTGGCTAAATTTGTTCGTTTTGGTATTGAGCAGCTAAAAGTGCTTTCTTATCAGGAAATACCAAACAATAAGCAAATTACAATTGTAGCAACGGTAGGGCAGTAATCTATTAGTCAAAAAAATGACTAGATTGAACTCAGTCTGCATATATTTTAAAAATGGTTTAGGTGATTCCTATGGAAGTTAAACGCTTTTTTTCAACCACAATGCAAGATGCTTTGCGCATCGTTAGAGAAGAATTTGGTGCGGATGCCGTCATTCTATCTAACGCCAAAGTAGAAGGCGGAGTCGAAATTGTGGCGGCCCTGGATTATGAAGAAGATTGGGAGCAAGAGCCTGTAGAGCTTGAGATTGCTTCTAGAGGAGAGCCAAGCCCTTCTCAATTAGCGAGAATGCATGCCGAAAAACACCTGCAATTACAAAGGGAAATGGAACAGGCAAAACGCAAGATAGAAGCGGTGAGAGCTAAAAAATATAAAGAACCCAGTTCATCTGAACTAAACCGTTCAAGTGCTAACTCGGTTAACAAGCCAAAAGTAAATACACCACAGCAAGGGCAGGAAAATCATTCGGCAGATCTTGATGCTTTATCTGCTATGCGCGCTGAAATTCTAGAAATTAAAAACTTATTGGCTAGGCAGCCAAGCAGCGCGAATAAAGATCTGCATCCACAAAAAACTCAAATCGAGCAGCAAACTGAAAAAATGTTCGAGTCATTATGTTTATCTAAATCAACTAAACAGCTTTTAGCAAAAGAATTACAGTTGTGGATTAAGCGTTCTGAGCTTCAGGGCACTCTAGGTGACAGTCAGTTTTCTGATGCCTGGAAACATTTAAGCCAGTTTATCGAGAAGTCTATTCGCGTCGATCGTGCTGAAATAATAGATCGCCAAGGTGTATTTGCACTTGTTGGTCCGACTGGCAGTGGCAAGACCATGACCATAGGGAAAATGGCCGCTAGATATGTCATGGAGTACGGTTCCGATGACATCGCTTTAGTGACTACGGATCGTTACCGAATAGCGGCACACGAGCAATTAAAAGTGTTTGGAAGAATTCTTAATGTGCCTGTGCATTCTGTGGATGAAAGTCATTCTCTGGATATGATTTTAGATAAGTTGAGTCAGAAAAAAATCGTGCTCGTGGATACTGCAGGCTTAATGCATTCAGACTCATGCTGGACAGAGCAGCTTCAGGAAATAAAATTATCGCATCATAAAATACAATGTTATTTAACTGTATCAGCGGTAGGGCAGTATCAAGTTATGTCTTCTATCTATCATAACTATAAAATGGTGGATTTATCTGGTGTCATTGTGACCAAGATTGATGAGGCGGTCAGCTTGGGCGAGGTTGTTAGCTTTTTAATGGATACCGGGCTTAAAGCCAGTTATTTTACTGATGGCCAGCGTGTTCCAGAAGATATTCATTTGTTTGATGCGCACGCTATGTTTGAAAGGGCGCAAACATTGTTGAATACTTCAGAGCGCTGGGTAACAATTCGCGCTGACGATCCTTCGGGTTTAGGCTTTTCACAGCAAGATACTAAAGGAATAAGAGAAACTATCTTATTTCATTCTGCGTAATTTTAAATAGTTCTGCTAGACTGATTTTAAGTTTTCAAATAAAGGCTATGTTTAGCCTATTAAATAAAGTAAAAGTAGAAGTAACAGAGGAAATTAGCCTGTATGGCGAATTCGGGTCCAG
>JBFJZQ010000327.1:0-3899 GCA_041622015.1 Oleiphilaceae bacterium | reverse complement strand
GGTCAGCCAGCTTGATTTCCCTTTGAGGGAAGATCAAGGGGTCAGCCAGCTTGATTTCCCTTTGATAGCGCGCTAAGGTGTTGCGATGGCACGACTACCCCGAATAGTTATCCCCAACCAGCCTTTGCATATTATCCACCGCGGTAATAATCGGCAGGATATATTCGAATCTGAGGACGATATGATTCGGATCAAGGCAGATATAAAGCTGGCTTTGTCTAAGGCTGCCTGCCAATTGCATGCTTACGTCATTATGACCAATCATCTTCACCTGCTGGTGACACCAAAAAATAAAGCGTCTTTAGCGGTCTTTATGCAGTGTTTGAGCAATCGATACGTTCGCTATTACAACGCTAAGCATCAAAGAACCGGCACGTTGTGGGAAGGTCGATATAAATCTTGTGTGATTGACAGTGATAGCTATCTATTTGCCTTATATAAGTACATCGAAATGAACCCCGTTAAAGCCGGTATGGTCAAAAAGCCTGGAGATTACCTCTGGTCAAGCTATTCGCGTAATGCACTTGGCGCGACTGATGAGCTGGTTGCAGATCACAAACTGTACAAAGCGCTCGGCAAAAGTATCGATCAGCGCTGTGCAACTTATAAAACTTTATTTGGGAATCTCGACATATCAGAGCAGCATAGCCAGATAACCCAGGCTACATTACGTGGCGAAGTTTATGGCAGTGACCGATTTCACAAAAGAATGAGCAGGTTAATTGAAAGGCCTACAAAATTAAGTTCACATGGGGGTGATAGAAAGAGTGAGGCGTACTCGAATCAAGTTGGCTGACCTCTCAATCCCGAACCCTCGACCCCCAGCATCAACATATAAAAACCGGGCTTTGGAATCCATGCATGAAAAAATACCTAAGCAGCTTGATTATTGTAACGATGGTATTTCACGCCCAGGCTGCCTCTGCGGAATGGGGCGGGAGCATTACACTGGTCAGTGACTACCGCGCGCGGGGTGTCTCTCAATCGGGAGAAGAGCCTGCTTTGCAGGGTTGGATGGAGTATTTCCATGACTCAGGGTTTTATGCGGGATGGTGGGGAAGCAATCTCGATTATTATCGCTCCGGTGATCCCTTTGACAACGAAGAATGGGTTGAGCATGACCTTTATGTCGGCTATTTCAAGCAGCTTAGTAAAAACCTGTCGTACGACTTCACCTATTATGAATACTTCCTCCCCGGCACTAAATCGGATGTCGATTTTAGCGAAATTGCGCTAGGTGTCGATTATTACAATCTCCGGGTGGTTTATTGGCATACGAATGATACCTTTAATACCGGTGAAGATTACCGTTACATCGAAGCTGACTATAAAGTGGCTTTGCCAATGAAGTTTGGTCTCACGTTTCATGCCGGTTATTCATTTGGAAATGCACTGGATTTGGCTGTTTTTGGTTTTCAAGAATATTTTGATTACTCCCTAACGGTGGACAAAAACATTGCCGGACTGGATTTATCGGTAGGCTATTCTGACACTACTATTGACGGTAACTCTGTGGTAAACAATAACTACACTGCAAACCAGAATGCACTAATATTTTCTGCATCAAAAACGTTCTAATAACATCAAGGAATCAGCCAGCTTGATTCTCAAAGCAAGAGCGATAATTGTTATTAACATAATAGCGACGAAGAAGTTCATTTAGGAGCAAAATCGGCACTATTCATTTATTCTCTACAATCAATATATTGTTAGGAGCATAAAATAAATCGGTGCCAGGGAATGAAATACCGACCACTCTGCATAACATCCAAAATCGGGTACATATACCGACCGGACTCGTGTTTCAAACATAAGCCGACTGGTCGGTTTACTAATAGTTATGTTTTCGAAGAGACCGAGCGAAGTTTTAAATGTTTTACGAATGGAAGGAAGTCTTTGTCAGAAAAAAGAAGAGGTATTTTATTCTCAATGCAATATGTTGCGATGATAACATCTGTCGTGCTACGGATAGTTGTGCCCTTCTTTCTTAAATGGCGGTAATTGTTCGCACAGATTTCTACCATGTGAAGGCCAAACATTTCATATTGATCTAACTTCGAAAGTTGGGCTTTAGTATTCTTGTAGTCTTTATCATTTCTAAAGCCCTGGAGAATTTCTAGAAATATTATGTCGCCTATAGCAGCAGTTCCTTCAATAAGCGCTATATCCAGCGCTTCACTATGCGGAGAGTCAACACCATTAAAATAGTTAATCCAAACACTGGTATCCACCAGAATCATTTGCGTCCCCGCATTTCATCTAGGTCGCCATCCCACTTTACCTTTCCTCTAAGGCTCCTTATATCCTGCTGCTGGTTTCGCTTTATCAATAGCCTAAGTCCTTGTTCTACAACTTCCTTTTTGGTTGATAATCCGCTTGCTTTGAGCGCGCTTTCCATCAGTTCATCATCTATGACAATATTAGTTCGCATAAAACACCTGTGTGTATAAAGCGTAAATACATACACATTAGCATGTACTAAAAAACATAACAACTTCATTAACTTCGCGCGTAAAAGACGCGCGCCCGACTGTCCACGTCCCCTAAGCTGAGACAGACATGCCGGGGTGAACTTGCACCCATTAAATAGATAGAGAAAAGTTATTACCTGCGAGGTAATAGATATTTTCCGGTTTTACTTCAGAATAATGCTCATCATAAAACGAAAAAATGAGCGAAATAATGACTAGTCCACAAACCCGAGTTCACACGTCCGTATGTGTCGATACCCGTAATCACACAACCGTTCAAGCCATGGTGGATGCCTTCTCGGCACAGGATCTAGCCGCTATAAGTGATTTATTTACTGAGAATGCGATCTACCATGACATGCTGGGATCGGGTCTAAACGGCAAGCAATATACAGGCCGGTCGCAAATCACTTCGCACTTCAAGTGGTTGTTTAAATTGCTGCCTTCGCATCACTATGATGACGCCATTATTATCACCTCTGAAGACAAGGCTCATGCTAACTGGAGCATGGTGCTTGGCTCACAGCTGCCAGAACACAAACGTTTTCGAGTCAGGGGCTGCGACTATTTTGAACTGGAACATGGGAAAGTTAGTTTGAAGCAGGCCTGGATTAAAAATTTGCCCGGCCTGGCTTTAGCAATACCCTGGATCAGGTTACAGGAACGCTTTGGGGCTTAACGAATACACTGCGATTGAAGGCCGTGCCAGGCGTTCTATAATGAACCACCTGCAAGGAGTCGGAGTGGATATATCAATGAGTCAAGGTTCTGAGTATAGAAATCAGGAGTTCCCCCGGTACCTGCGTCACTGGCGAACTGTGCGTGGTTTAAGTCAAGCCAAACTAGCCGAGAAGGCTGGCGTCTCAGTGAAACACTACAATTTCCTTGAAAACGGACGCTCAAAACCAAGCAAAAGCGTTGTGATTACCTTAGGTCATTGTCTTGGATTATCACTGAAATTCTCCAACTCATTGCTCACCGCGGCAGGATTCGCCCCGCGATACAGGAAGTCAGAGCTGTCAAGTGAGGACATGGCTTATGTGAAAAGCGTTCTCGATCGTATTCTTGCAAAACAGGAGCCCTTTCCCGGTATTGTAATGAGTCCTACGGGGAATCTAATCCAAAACAACATTGCTGCGCTCAAGGTGTTTTCTCATTTCGTTTCCGTGGAAACCATGCTCGAGTTCCCTAACATTTACGAGCTGTTTTTTGCAGATCGTGGCTTTAAACCCTATATAAGCAACTGGGACGACCTTGCCCGCCATATCCTCAGTTTCGTAAAACAGGAAGTATTTGAACTGGAAGCTGGCAATGATGCCTATCGGCTACTCAAGAGGCTGGAACAAAGTGCCAACTTTGAATCTGACTGGCAGAATCGGCTTGAAAAACATGATGACAAACCTATCTTCCAAATCAAGTTACAGAAAG
>JBFJZQ010000326.1:0-3899 GCA_041622015.1 Oleiphilaceae bacterium | reverse complement strand
CGAAACCACTAGACCTAATCATCTGGCCCAAGAAGTTATTGATAACAGTGTAGATGAAGCGCTAGCAGGTCATGCTGACAAGATCGAAGTGGTTTTGTATGCCGATGGTTCGTTATCTGTTACCGATAATGGTCGTGGTATGCCTGTTGATATCCATACGGAAGAGGGTGTTCCTGGGGTTGAGCTGATCCTGACGCGTCTACATGCCGGTGGAAAATTTTCAAACGATAATTATAACTTCTCGGGTGGTTTGCATGGAGTGGGTGTTTCAGTTGTAAATGCCTTAACAACAAAACTAGAAGTACTAATTAAACGTGATGGACAACTTCATCGCATTGCCTTTGCAAATGGCGATAAGACAGAAGATTTGAACATTATTGGTACCGTTGGTAAACGTAATACAGGTACAGAAGTCAGATTTTGGCCGGATGCCAAGTATTTCGATAGTGTACGTTTTTCAGTCAGCCGCTTGCGCCATGTACTCAGAGCGAAAGCTGTTTTATGCCCCGGGTTATCGGTTACCTTCACGAATGAACAAACAAATGAAAAAGATGAATGGTTCTATGAAGATGGTTTAAAAGACTATCTGCTTTCATCTACTAATGGTTTGGAAACCTGTCCGACTATTCCCTTTACGGGCTCCATGAAAGGTAATACGGAAGCTGCTGATTGGGCAATACAGTGGTTGGTGGACGGTGGTGAACTCATTCAAGAAAGCTACGTCAATCTCATACCCACAGCGCAAGGTGGTACACACGTTAATGGTTTTCGTACTGGTTGCTTAGAAGCCATGCGTGAATTCTGTGAATTCAGAAACCTGCTTCCAAGAGGTATAAAGTTAAGTTCAGAAGATATATGGGATAAAAGCTGCTTCGTTCTATCAGCCAAACTTCAAGACCCACAATTCTCAGGCCAAACAAAAGAACGTTTATCTTCGCGAGAAGCTGCTGCATTTATCTCCGGTATTGTGAAAGACTCTTTCAGTTTATGGTTAAACCAGCACACAGATGATGCCGAAAAGCTTGCTGAATTATGTATCAATAATGCTCAAAAACGCCTCAAAGCCAGTAAGAAAATCGCCCGTAAAAAAGTGACATCAGGCCCGGCATTGCCCGGCAAACTGGCAGACTGTTCAGGTAGCGACATTATGAATTCTGAACTATTCCTAGTGGAAGGGGATTCGGCAGGCGGTTCAGCCAAACAGGCGCGCGACCGAGAGTATCAGGCGATTATGCCTTTAAGAGGTAAGATTCTGAATACCTGGGAAGTGGATTCAAACCAAATACTGGCTTCGCAAGAAGTACACGATATTGCCGTTGCACTGGGTGTAGATCCAAACTCAGAAGATTTAGAAGGTTTACGTTACGGTAAAATTTGTATCCTGGCCGATGCTGACTCAGACGGTTTGCATATTGCTACTTTGCTGTGTGCCTTATTCGTTAAACACTTCAGACGCTTAGTCGAAAAAGGCCACGTTTTTGTGGCAATGCCGCCTCTATATCGAATTGACGTAGGTAAAGAAGTCTATTACGCACTAGATGAATCAGAACGAAAAGGCATACTTGATCGCATTGCAGCCGAAAACAAAAAAGGCAAAATAAACGTCCAACGATTTAAAGGTCTTGGTGAGATGAACCCACTGCAATTACGTGAAACCACCATGGCACGTGATACTCGGCGTTTAATACAACTGACGATAGATGATCTTGATCAAACCACAGAAAACATGGATATGTTACTTGGTAAAAAAAGAGCGTCAGATCGAAAAGCCTGGTTAGAGCTAAAAGGCGATTTGGCAGAGGTCTGATTTTGATATGCCGTTTCGTTCAAGGTGTCGCGCTGTTTCATCGCGCGATGCTCTGATTTGTTTTGCTTGCTTTATATTCTTATGCAGGGCATGTACAAAAACGCAAAGTCAGAAGACCTTATTTTACTCTAAAGAAACTGACCGCTTTTCATACTGTTACGTGGTTAACTGCTTTTACGAGTTCTATTTTCATCCAAGCGCTGTTTATCTTTTGTCAGTGAAAGTAGCCAAATTGATGTGATGGCCACACCCGAAAATCCTGCCAGAATGATAAATGGCATGGCACCGTAACCTAAGACATGCCATATAAACGATTCTAGTTGACTCATTAATATCTCCTTTATTTTGTTTTACCAGCCTTCTACGCTGTGCATATCCGGTAGTTTATGGGCTATACCTTTGTGGCAGTCTACGCATGTTTTTTCTCCTGATGCTAAAGCAGTCGAGTGTTGTTTGACGCTTCGAGTACTTTGCTCTGAGAAATCCATGTACTCAAATTCATGACAGTTACGGCATTCAAGGGAATCATTCTTTTTCAGTCTTGACCACTCACGTTCTGCTAGGTGTGCTCTTCTTGCCTGAAACTTTTCAGGTGTATCAATATGCCCCATAAAGTGCGCATAAAGCTCTTTTGATGCTTGAACTTTTCGGATGATTTTATCTGTCCATTCATGAGGCACATGGCAATCTGAACAGATAGCTCTTACACCTGAGCGATTAGAATAGTGTATCGTTTCACGTATTTCAGAAACTATTGGTGCATGACAACCTGCACAAAAAGCTTCTGAATTAGTCGCTTCCATACCTGTATTAAAGGCGCCCCAAAATAATAACCCACCCATGAATCCCATAAATAAAATAAGACCAACTGCTGCCTTACTTGGGCTTTTAAACCGAATCCAAAATGCTTTTAAAAAATTCATAACTTACCTCAAAGTAATCCTAAGCATCATGCTATCGAAGAGAATCTACTGGTTGGAAAACATTCTCGACTAAAGGTTTTGCATTCGCTTGAGGTACATGGCACTGCAAACAAAAGTAACGTCGAGGTGACATGTCAGCTAATACAGCGTCTTCTCTATTTATGTAGTGGGTGACACTAATTTTGGTTGCGCCCATTTCCTTGGCATTTTTCCAGCTATGGCAAGAAAGACATTTGTTTGCATTCAGTGAGACTTCATAGCTTCTTATATTGTGCGGGATTAGCGGAGGTTGGTAGACATAATCACTCTTTAATACCTGCTCTCTAGGGTACTTCTTAATAGGTTCGCTTGGGCGGGTATGTTCTATCTCAGTTGCTCCGCGCAATGATTGAAGACCGCCATTGCCGCCAGGGTTTTTAAACTCTGCCTGTGCTAAACCTGCAAAAAATATGCAGATGGAAATAATTGTGATTAATCGTCTATTCATATGAACCTCTTACCCCTTTTATACATTCAAAGTCGCTAACTTAGCGCCGCAGAATTAATTCAATAATTTATGCCACTTTTGTAATTTTAACGGGACACTTTTTAAAATCTGTTTGCTTTGATAAGGGGTCTGTCGCATCTAATATGAGTTTATTTACTAAGATCCGGGCATCAAAAAAAGGGATAAAAACAAGATTTTTTGGCGGTCTATTTCTACCGCGCGTTTCTATTCTTGCTCTTACTTCACCACGCTTATTTGAGATTAACACTTCATCACCTCGTCGGAGTCCTTTGTTTTTGGCATCTTCTGGATGTATATAGCAGAGCGCATCCGGGACAGCCTTATGTAGTTCAGGGACACGGGCAGTCATCGTACCTGTATGCCAGTGTTCAAGCACACGCCCTGTACATAACCACATATCAAACTCCGCATCGGGTACTTCTGGAGGTGCTTCATAGGGTGCAGAAATTATCAGAGCTTTTCCATCAGGTTTGCCATAGAAATCCCAGCCTGAGCCTTTCTTTACATAAGGGTCTGACCCTTCTTTAAAACGCCATAAAGTCTCTTTACCCTCGACGACAGGCCAGCGTAAGCCGCGTACCTTATGGTATGTTTCGTAAGATGCGAGATCATGTCCATGACCACGGCCAAATTTAGCGTATTCTTCAAATAAACCTTTTTG
>JBFJZQ010000325.1:0-3931 GCA_041622015.1 Oleiphilaceae bacterium | reverse complement strand
GGGTTCCTTCGATTAATTTGATGATGACCGGCGCACCCCCGACACGTTGAATGGCCGGTAAGACATCACGTTTATCACGCACAAAAGTGGTCTGAGGAATGCCAATATGATGGCGGCTAAGTATTTGTAAGCTACGCAGTTTGTCACGCGAATTGCTAATGCCGTGTGCCGTATTAGCACAAAAGACATCCATTTCCTGAAACTGTCGAACAACGGCGGTACCATAATAGGTAATAGATGCACCAATACGAGGGAGAACTGCATCATAGTGACTCAGCGGCTTTTGTCGATAATATAAGTCTGGAACGCCTTTTTGTAGGTCAATCGCAAATTTAAGCGTGTTTAATACTTTAACTTCGTGGCCACGCTGGGCGGCTGCTTCTTTTAAACGCTGAGTGCTGTAGGAATTAGGACCACAAGACAAGATAGCTAATTTCATAATGTTTACTCCGTTTTATTTGTCGGTCAATGACTTCATATGACCTGGCAATATTAATAATGATAGGGCGCTTAGACCTTTTCTGACGCAATAAAATCAAAGCTCGGGTCAACTATAATTCGGTCTTTCATTGCTTCTCTGCCTAAGAGCATCAAGTAAGACATAGAGGATCGATTGGTTAGTGTAAGTTTGATCTTCCATAACTTTCCGCCTAAGCCAAATTTGGTTTTAATCACGACACGCCTTTCTTTGTCGGCACTCGAGCTTTTTACGGTTTTCTTGCTCATTAAGCGGGCTGTTGTGGTGACGATTTTATCGACATTGTGAGTATCAGGGTGAATGTCAAAGCGAACCCACGTTTTTCCGTCTTGGATGAATTCTTCAATATTGTCTACGTGCAAAGAAGAAGTGGTGGCACCTGTATCTACTCTTACCGGCATATTAGTAATGCCAAGCTCAGGAAGATCACAGTATTCCAAAGCGCCGACAAGAATTTTTTTGGGTTGTTTGCTCATAAAAAGACGACCAGAAATGATGGTTGTATGTTGTTGTTTTTATAGAAAAGCCAGAAACATGCTAGTAATAGTTTACTGTAACCTGATTGAGAAGGAGCTTCACGGTTTTATTTGAGTATTTCCTAGAATACACTTCACTTTCTAAAGTCTAGGGTAGCTTACCCATTTTTTGAAGCGAAGTTTGCACTTCTCTCTCGGAAATATTAATAAATTCGGCAACTCTGCCATAAAGCATGATACTGGGGACGAACTCTTTTTTAAGCTCGTTTTGAAGTTGGTGTAAGCAATATAGAATAATCCGCTCATTATCAGTCAGCCCATCTCGAGCATCAGGTAAAACCTGTTTCTGCGACATGATGGGCTCCTTTATTTCAGAGACTTACCAAGCCAGGTAAGCTATTAATTTGGATGGTTATTAGCTTGAAGATAATCACTCTCAGTTGCTTGATTCGAGTTAAATTGGTTCAGCGCATACTCTTTTGTGAAGTACTCGGCTTTGAGCATGGGTGCGCGCTGCATCGGCATAGTAACTTTGGCCAGGGAGATGTTTTTTAATAAGAAAGGGCCAGACTCACCGAAGTCTTTGATCATGCTACCATCAAAGGGAAGGGTGACCCAATGTTTACCCGCGGCTAGTTCAGTAGATATTTGCGTTGAACCGATGGGTAAACTATTTGCACTATATAACGATGCTTGAATATAGAATCGGTTCTTACTGGATACGGTGACTTCTGCACGAATAAGTAATTCACCCTTTGCTGATACCAAGTCTTGATAATTGCCTGTTAATTCTATTTCAGGCTTCGAAATAATAAAGGCCACAGCGTCACTGACTTTATTGGTTTTATTGACGATAAGAACTTTATATAAGCCCGCCGCAAGTTTCTGATCTTCTGTACTCGTCAGAGGAATACTATGTTGGTAAATGCCATCTTGGTTCGCATCGGTGAATTCTACAGTTTGCAGGCTGGTTCTTTCGTTATAGATAAGTTGTCCAATAAATTGGGTGGTAATGGGTTTGCCTTCTGCATCGCGCAGGCTTGCAAAAATAGTCGCCTGGTCACCTTGTAGATAATATTTTTTGTCACTCCAGATAGTTAGACTCGTTTCATCTTCCCGGCTTTGTGTCGTGCGTTCATCTATTTCATAGCGTTGTGCAATAGGGTCTTTTTCCGGGTCGCTAAAAACTTGGTTATATTCTGGATAGCGGGTGAAATTTTCATTATCTTCAATCAATGATTTATGTAGTTCACTCTTGTTCTGAATATCTTTTATACGCTCAATAGGGCTTTGAGGCTGATATTCTATGTCAGGCTCATGGGCGGAGTTCACGTCTGTCACAGACTTAATACCTGCAGCAGGAGTCGGTGCATTATTAATTGTCTGTAAGTGTGATGATGTATTACTGGAGCTCAGATTGAAGAGGATTTCATCCGCTTGTTCAGCAAGAATATGGGTCTCCTCAGCCTGACTTAGATAAAAAGCAGGCACACCGATTAGCAAGGCTGAAATGACCACGATAAGACTATATTTTGTTTTGTTCTGCATAGCATGTGCTCACATTATTATTGTTATTATGAAACCTTCCCTAACTTAAACTCAGGCCGAATTTCAGCTAGGGAAGGCGTTTATTTACAACAAAAGTTCATTAATTAGCCGTACAGGAAGCAACTCGGCCCGCCATATTACGACCATTACCACAGCTTAGACCATTGGGAATGCTGGTATAATCCGGCGCATTGATACCACCATTTCGTTCAGCATCATGATCGGTATAGACACTAGCCATGTTATAGGTACGAGGTGTGCCTTTGTTTGAATTGTTACAGGTATAAGTTGGGCTGCCGTAAGCAATACCAAAGAAAGTTTTGTAGGTTTTCAGATCATCCCAAATATTACGCTTGCCTGAACCAGAACAACTCATCTGCGACGCCAGGTTGATATAACCATCATCTTCACCAGTAATTAACGCTGAAGAAGCGCCTTCCATGCCAGGGAAGCCCTTATAACCGCCCATGGTGTAGAAAGGGGCTGCTAGGTTTGAGCCTATGTAATTCTTAACCGCATAAGAATCGTTCGTTTGCAGCCATTGAACACTTGGGTTGCAGTCTTTTCCTAAAAAAGCTGCATTGATCAGCGAATCTAACCAGTTACCATTACAGACGCGGTCTGCACCTTCTGTCCCTGTAATTGCACCGCCAAGCGTAAACACACCTAAAATGCCGTTCATGGCAGATTGATAATTAACAGTCGTCGAGCCAGACGCGGTGAACGCTGTATTGTAGTAGGGCGAGCCTGTGATAGCGTTGCCTGCAATCCACATCATTTGCTGCGCACCCTGGCTGTGGCTGACCACCCAGAAATTGTCATTCGCAGAACATTGTGTACCTGCTTGCGGATGATATTTTCCGTCACCGTTACCTTGTTTTATCGAGATCATTTGACGGGCTATTTCGCCTGCAGTTTCATCTCTCCAATAGGGGTAACCACTTGCATCGGTCGAGTCATAACCGACAATTGCATAATTATCACCAGAGCTTAATAAGTCATCCATGAAGTCGCTACCATTGTATTCACTAAAGTTAGCGGTTCTCCAAGAATCAAGCGCATTGTTGCCAACATTACCTTGAGTGCCATGACCATGAACCATGATATAACAGTTATCGGCAGCAGAAGCTTGTGTCGCCCCTAAGAACAAAGCACTTGTAAGTGCTAAAGCCGAAACGAGAGAGGGTTTAGTAAAAGAGTATTTGAACATAATCGGACCTTCATTCGTTTGTTTTATTTTTATTTTGCTCCTAGCCGTGAAGTACTGCACTTACCTTCAAAAGTGCCTATTCCTGCAGGCACCCGTATTATCTCAATTGTACTTTTGTCAAGCATTAACCAAAGCGGTCAGTTGGTATGCAAATTCGGGCACTTAGTCAGAAATGTGACCTGCCTTGATATTTAGCTGACCTGATTCTTTATATAAATG
>JBFJZQ010000324.1:0-3938 GCA_041622015.1 Oleiphilaceae bacterium | reverse complement strand
GATGGCTTAAGAATAACATTGAGTCTTAGATTGCTTCCGAATGGCGAGTTGTCTTCAGTAAACATAATTAATTCAAGTGGCAACGATGCCTATGATCGATCAGCGATTCTGGCTGTGAAAAGCGTAAGACGGTTTTTAGTTCCTGAAGATAATAAAATATTTGAACGAAATTTTAGGCAGTTCAATATGACTTTCACACCTGGTTAGCCCTATTGAACAACTTAAAAATGTATTTTTATAAGAGAGTATTATGAAAAAAATTATTGTGTTTATGTTGTTAATTCTCATGAGTCGTTTTTCCCTAGCTGTATTGACCATCGAGATTACCAAAGGTTCCGATAATGCTTTACCCATTGCGGTGGTTCCTTTTGCTAATAAATCAGGCTTACCAATTGCTCAGGATGTTTCATTAATTGTTGCAAATGACCTTCAAAGAAGTGGTGATTTTCAAACTTTGCCTGTGAACAAAATGCTCAGCTTACCTGAAGCGATGTCACAAGTTCATTATCGTGATTGGCGTATGCTCGGTCAAAGCTATGTGTTAGTAGGAAATGTCCAGTTTATTTCAGCAACAAATAAATATGATGTCAGTTACGAGCTAATTGAAGTGGTCAGTCAGACTCGCATGGCGGGTGAAATTGTTTCAACTAGTGAAAAAGGCTTAAGGAAGGTTGCGCATTACATTAGTGATGTTGTTTATGAAAAAATCATGGGTGTGAAAGGGGCGTTTTCAACCAAAATTGCTTATATCACTCAGCAGGAGCTGACTAAAAATAAACATGAGTATCGCCTGCAAGTTGCAGATGCTGATGGCTATGGCGAATTTACTCTATTTAAAAGTCATCAGCCTATGCTATCTCCTGCATGGTCTAATGACGGCCAGCACCTAGCCTATGTTTCATTTCACTCAGGCCGCCCAGCAATTTACATCCAGCATGTAGGCTCTTCACATCAACGAAAGATTACAGGTTTTCCTGGGCTAAATGATTCGCCTATGTGGTCTCCTGACGATTCGTCATTAGTGATGACGCTGTCGAAAGATGGCAATGCCGAGTTATACCGTTATGATTTAGCTACCAGCCGTCTTGATCGTTTAACCAATCACTACCGAATCGACACGGAAGGAAGCTGGTCACCTGATGGTAAAAAAATTGTATTTACCAGTGACCGCGGAGGTCAAACACAGGTTTACCAAATGAGCTTAAATAATTTGCAACCGCAACGTCTAACATTTTCAGGCACTTATAATGCCCGGCCTCGCTATAGTAGAGACGGGGAGTCAATTTATTTTGTGCATAAACCCGATGCCAGGGGAGGCGGTCAAACAGGTTTTCATATCGCATCTATTGATATAAAAACAGGTGAGCAGCGTGTATTAACCTCAACCACTCTAGATGAATCTCCGAGCCTTTCACCAAATGGAAGAATGATAATCTATTCAACTTTGCGAGGTGATAAAAAAGTCTTAGCTGTTGTATCGGTCGATGGTGGTGCAAAATACTTTATTCCATCCTCTCATGGCGACGTTTTGGAGCCTGCTTGGTCGCCATTTTTATAATTTTAAATCATATAAGGTAAATGACTAAAAATTCATCAAAAATAATTGCATTTTATTTAAAACAGCTTGTGTTTTACTGGCCTTACGGTAAGCTTTGCATGCATCGCGACATAAAAATCATCTGTATACAAATATACAATTAAATGCACCAACAGATTTTCTACTCAATCCTATAATGTTATGAAGGTAATATGATGAAATTAAATACTATTAAAATGCTATCTGCTTTATTTCTATCTGCTTTTATTTTAAGTGGTTGTGAAAGCATGAGTACTACAGAGGAAGATGCATTCACTAATTCTGAAATGGACTCAGCACCGGTCGAAAATGAAGCTACAACGACAGCAGCACCCGATGAAGCAGAAATTGCTGCACGTGAGCTTGCGGCACAAGAGTTAGCGGCACAGCAAGCACAAGAAAGAGCAATGAAAGAACAAGCCGCACTACGTGAAATTCGTACCTTCTATTTCGACTTCGATCAAGCAACAATCAAAACAGATTCACGTCCTGCCTTAGCAGCACATGCTGCCTTCCTTTCTTCTAACCCTTCAGTAAAAATTATTCTTGAAGGTCATACTGATGAAAGAGGCACTAAAGGCTATAACATGGCTTTAGGTGAAAGACGAGCTAACGCAGTGCAACAGTTTTTGGTTGTGAATGGTGTTTCTAAAGCTCAAATCGAAGTACTTAGCTATGGTGAAGAGCGTCCTGCTAATTCTGCTCATAATGAAGCAGCTTGGTCACAAAATCGCAGAGCTTACATAGAGTATAAGTAATACTTCTAGTATTGGTTCGAAAGAGGGTGTATTCATTGAATACACCTTTTTTTTTGTATTTGATAGAACGTTAACTAGATAAGTTGAATTATCTGACTAATAAAGTGCCGACTATATGAAAAAGAAAAAATCCCCCACAAACTACTTATTTAATTTACTAATCCTCGCTTTACTTGTGAGTTGTTTTACTAGCACTGTACATTCGAGAACTTTAATATTTCAAGCTGATGCCGAGAAAAACACAACACAACAATCAACAACAAGTGTGCAGTCACTAAAAGATAAGAATGCCTACAAAAGTGATTCTAGTATCATATCGAATAGTCAGCCAGTTGCTCAAAATTCAGCGAACTCAGAGCTTTTTTTCATGATTGAACAGCTGAAGCAAGAGGTAAATTCGCTTAGAGGTATGCTTGAAGAGCAAAGCTATGAATTGCGAATGCTTAAGCAAAGTGGAAAAGATCGGTATCAAGATTTAGACACTCGAATATTAGATATTACCAAGCGCTTGAGTGCAGGCTCAATGGCGAGTAATAGTGTAACACAATCATTTGAGAACGCTCCTTCAGTCAAACCAGCTAAAGCTGTGGAGCAAAAAACAAGGAAGCTGAATTCAGCTGAGCCGGTTAAGCAAAGAGAGCCTACAGTAGCTGAAAATAATGATTACCAAAAAGCGTACTCGCTTATTAAAGAGAAAAAGTTTGATGACGCCATTATTTCATTATTCAGTTATACAGAAAATTATCCAGACAGTCCCTTATTGCCTAATGTTTATTATTGGTTGGGGGAAGTTTATCTAGCTACTTCAAAGTTAGAGCAAGCCAAGACATCCTTTTCCTTGGTTGTATCAGCGTATCCGAATAGTCAAAAATCGCCAGATTCACTTTATAAGCTGGCTGTAACATTAGATCGTTTAGGTGATACTGACTTAGCCAAGCAGTATATTAATGATGTTAAGTCAAAGTATCCTGATTCTACTGCAGCGAAATTAGCTGCAAACTATAAAGTAATTGAATGATTTGTTTAATATTTATTCATTTGTTTAAAGTCTGATCAGCAAAAATCTACCCAGATTTTAAACTGAGTCATTTGAGTAAAAAACCTGGTGTTTTTTTAAAATTTACCCTTGTTATTTTCCGTAAAATCATTATTATGTGCGCCTCGTTGGGTCGTTAGCTCAGTTGGTAGAGCAGTTGGCTTTTAACCAATTGGTCGGGCGTTCGAGTCGCCCACGACCCACCACCGAATTTCGCTTAACTCTCTGTGCCATAAGTGCGCGCAGCGGGTATTGGGCGGGTCGTTAGCTCAGTTGGTAGAGCAGTTGGCTTTTAACCAATTGGTCGGGCGTTCGAGTCGCCCACGACCCACCACCTCTTTTTTCTTCGTTTTCGAAACCGAAGCTCCGTTCCCCGAACGGATGCAGCTGCGCTTGCATAGCCGAGCGCTATCCTGGCAGGTTGCCTTGCCTTGCCTGGCCAATACACACCGTTGGGTTCTTGATAATCTGTGCGACCGGTTGCGGCTCCTACTCCCCGTTGATTGCGCCTATACGTTGCGCTGACGGCTGGCCGTTTTCTTTGCTTGGCGGCACTCGCCGGGCACTG
>JBFJZQ010000323.1:0-3965 GCA_041622015.1 Oleiphilaceae bacterium | reverse complement strand
TCTGCTAGTCAGAATAATCGTTATGGGTAACTGCCCTTAAGTGCCAGAATTTGAAGCAAAAAAAAAGCTGAACAGATATCATTCAGCTTTCCAAGCTCTCACTATATTAAGTGGGTGAGAGATCGATTTTCAAGCACTATTTTAGTTCAAATAGGACTTAAGGTGTTTTTAGACAAGCAACTAGATTAAATCCTGTTGTTTGATCACGTCATAATCTATCAAACCCGCTGCAATTTCACGCAAAGCTACAACTGTTGGCTTATCATTTTCCCAATCAACAAATGGTTCTTTACCGCCATTCGCAAGTTGACGTGCGCGCTTTGTAGATAACATTACTAATTCAAAACGGTTTTCAACGTGTTCTAAACAATCTTCAACGGTCACTCTAGCCATTAAATTTTTACCCCTGGGCAAGATGAAAAATGACCGAGCATCTTACGAGAACTTAGTCAAGAAGACAATAGATCAGTCAAGATATTTCCATTTCGCTGTATTTGTTGGCTAGTCTGCAAACGCTGCGCTTTAAATATGCTCTGTAAATCAGCTAATGCGGTATCGAAATTATCATTGATCACCAGATAATCATACTCTGCATAATGGCTGCTTTCCGATTCCGCCTCAGCCATACGCCTTTCAATAATATCATCAGCATCTTGCCCTCTTCCCTTTAGGCGAGTCCGTAGCGCTTCTTTTGAGGGCGGCAAGATAAAAATGCTTAGCGCCTGAGGCATAATCTGCCTGACTTGCTGAGCACCTTGCCAATCAATTTCCAAGATAATATCCTGGCCAGCCGCTAATCGGGACTCTATCCAAAGCCTGGATGTACCATAGTAATTATCGAATACCTTTGCGTGCTCTAAAAAAGCATGCTCAGAAATTAGTTTTTCAAAAGCTTGAATATCAACAAAATGATAGTTCACACCATCTTGTTCACCAGGACGAGCCTTGCGTGTGGTATGCGATACCGAAACCTCAACCGAAGAATCTATCTTTAAAAGCGCCGCTACTAAACTGGTCTTGCCTGCACCCGATGGCGCTGAAATTATATATAGTCGCCCTTGATGAGCTAAAGTGGACTGATTTTGAGACACGTGCTGCACTATCCTATTCCAAAAGAGTTATCTTTACGTTCTAATGTGCCATTATGCTTTTTTTATCGGCAAAAAATAAGTATAGGCCTTGAATCGTGAATCACTACTGTCATTTTCATCCAACCTCTCCAGCAAAATGGCGCTGTAATAAATGCAATCGATTCTATGATAATGCCTGCCTGCCTAAAGCAAATGAAAAACAACAACAGGGCCAATGCCCATTTTGCCAGTCAGCGCTTGAGTATTTATTTACAGAAAACTCACCCAAGAGCGAACATTACGTACTTTCTCAACTACTCAAAGACTGCTTCACAGACACAAACGTGTATTTGCTATGCATATCAATATTGATTGCTTTACTGGCAAGCCTTTTAACGATTCATACCAGTTTTAAAGTCTTACTGTGTATATCTGGTGTACTGCTTATTAACCTTCATGTTACCAGGAAGTCGACTTACCTTAGGCATGAATTTCAGCAAACCGGCAGAAGGAGACCTTCTTTAAGTAAAAAATACCAGCAACCGACAGATACTATTTTTTCACCTGCAACCAGCGCACAACTCACCTTTATTGCCGGCTTGCTACTGCTATTTCCCGTTTATTGTTTTTACTCTCTTAACTGGTTCATAGGCTTAGCACTCCTTTTATTTGGAGGGGGCATCTTCCCTTGCTTAGTCATTTTTTCTTTTCATACATCGGATAATGAACAAAACATCCCTCTTTCTAAATTATTTAAAGAATTAAAGCCTTATTTATTGAAGTTAAGTTTACAAAGCATCAGCCTTTTTTGGATTGTGCTTTTTGTGAGTGATCTTAGCCTTTCTTTAATACCTTTTAGTATTTCTTTAATATTGAGTGCAGCCTTAAGCACGCTTGCCCTGTTTATCATTTTAAATATCTCCACTAGAACCTTTATGCTTGCAAGGCACAAACTTGGCAGTCAGCAAAATAAGACAATCGCACCCAAGGGGCCCGGCACGATATATAGCCATGACCAAATCTCCACACTAGATACTGATATCGACCTGGCACTAAAAACAGGCCAGTACGGCCAAGTGGTTGCTTTACTGGAAGAAGCTCTTAAAAGAAATGGTAATTCAAATTTAAGAAGGCAGCAGTTATTTCTAATTCTGATTGAGCTAAAAGACTTAGAAAAACTAAGCCGGTATGCGGGTTTGTTTCTTCATTGGATGCTTGAACGAAATAAAATAAAGGATGCAAGTCAATTTCTTTATCAACTTAGAAAAAATGACCCTGCTTTTTTGTTACATGACATAAGCCTGATGAACAAGCTGGCGAAGCAATTTTTTCGCACAAAAAAACATGCGCTTGTTTTATGGTTAGCAGAAGATGCCAGGACTCGACATAAACCTTCTGCAGACTTGGCTGGGCTTTATCTGACCGCCTCTCAAGCAATGATTACCCATTTCCAAGACCTTGAAAAAGGCGAAGAATATTTACTATTTATCATTAAATCTTGCGGTGAATACCCCAGCGCGCAAGCAGCGAAAGCACTATTGATTCATTTGCAGAATAATCATAAAAAACAACAAGATTTAAGACACTAAGCCAAGACAATGTTAAGCGCCTTAGTGATTCTTAATGCGTAGTCTATACTATTAAGATTCGGCAGTTTTTTTGTCTATGCCTATCCTTACGTTGTAAACACCATCAACTGATAGACAGCCCGTTTCTTAGGAGAACATACACTGAACACCTTACTATCCAAAACCATTAACGCGACCGTTTCACCTCGCGGAAGCCTGGAAATTCTTTCTCAACTTGAAGTTGAACGACTTAAAAAAGTCGGTGAGCATGGCCTTTACCCTATTTTCAGACAGTGCGCCTTAGCTATTCTGAATACAGGCTCTGAAGAAGATAATGCGAAATCGATTATGGAAGCCTACCCTGATTTTGAAATCGAAATAATTCAACAGGATCGCGGCATCAAATTGAATCTGATAAATGCTCCAAGCAATGCTTTTGTTGATGGCGACATGATTACCTCTTGTCGTGAAATGCTCTTTAGCTCGATGCGCGACATTGTCTATTCAGCGACGGAATGCCAGAAGCTTGAAACAGAATTTGATAACTCCGCTTATCTTACAGACTACGTTTTTCATTTACTCAGAAATGCCAAGGCTTTCCGTGCCGGCGAACCACCTAATATGATTGTTTGCTGGGGCGGCCATTCCATTTCGGATGAAGAATACAAATATACTAAAGAGGTGGGTCATTCTTTAGGATTAAGAAAATTAAATATTTGCACAGGCTGCGGACCTGGCGCCATGAAAGGCCCAATGAAAGGCGCCACAATAGCTCATGCCAAACAACGGGTCACCAATTCTCGCTTCTTGGGCATTACTGAGCCTGGGATTATTGCAGCTGAAGCACCAAACCCCATCGTGAATGAATTGATCATTCTGCCCGACATTGAAAAAAGGTTGGAAGCATTTGTGCGCATGGCGCATGGAATTATTATTTTCCCAGGGGGAGCCGGAACAGCAGAAGAGTTACTCTATTTACTTGGCATACTGCTAGCACCGGAAAATCAGGATTTACCCTTCCCGGTAATCTTAACCGGCCCAAAATCTGCCGAAGCTTATTTTCAACAACTTCATCAATTTATAAGCGACTCTTTAGGGTTTGAAGCCCAACAAAAGTACACCATTATTCTGGATGACCCTGAACAAGTCGCGCGTCAAATGTATTTGGGTACACAGAAAATTCAAACCCATCGTCGCGCCGTTAATGACGCTTATTTCTTCAATTGGAATTTGAAAATTAATTCTGACTTTCAACACCCCTTTGAGCCCACCCATGAAAACATGGCTAACTTGAAACTCGACCCCGACCAACCTATTCATGAACTCG
>JBFJZQ010000322.1:0-3969 GCA_041622015.1 Oleiphilaceae bacterium | reverse complement strand
TATGTATATTGGTGATACGGATGATGGTACTGGTTTGCACCATATGGTTTTCGAGATTGTAGATAACTCTATCGATGAGGCTCTCGCAGGACACTGTTCTCAAATTAAAATAGTGATTCATGCAGATGAGTCAGTAACTGTTTCTGATGATGGGCGTGGTATTCCTACCGATATCCATGAAGAAGAGGGTATTTCAGCGGCAGAAGTGATCATGACTGTCCTTCATGCCGGTGGTAAGTTTGATGATAATAGTTATAAGGTTTCAGGCGGATTACACGGTGTGGGGGTTTCAGTTGTTAACGCTCTTTCAAAGAAACTGAAGTTAACCATACGTAGAGCAGGTAAGGTGCATGAACAGACCTATATTCATGGCGTACCAGAAAAGCCATTAGCCATTATAGGTGAAACTGATCGGACAGGAACCGAAGTACATTTTGAACCTTCTGCAGAAACCTTCTCTAATATTGAATTTCATTTCGACTTACTAGCAAAACGAATACGTGAATTAGCTTTCTTAAATTCAGGTGTAAATATTCTGTTGAAGGATGAAAGGTCAGGAAAGGAAGAAGTTTTTCATTACGATGGTGGTCTAAAGGCATTTGTTGAATATCTTAATACCAACAAAACACCTGTTAATAGAGTGTTTTATTTTTCTACACAGAGAGAAGAAGACGGTGTCGGTGTAGAGGTCGCAATGCAGTGGAATGATGGCTTCCAGGAGAACATCTACTGTTTTACAAATAATATCCCACAACGTGATGGCGGTACTCACTTAGCAGGCTTTCGTGCGGCATTAACGAGAAGTTTAAATACCTATATAGAAAAAGAAGGCTTGGGAAAAAATTCAAAAGTAAGTACCTCTGGTGATGATGCTCGTGAAGGTTTAACCGCGGTTGTTTCGGTAAAAGTTCCTGATCCAAAATTTTCTTCCCAGACAAAAGATAAATTAGTGTCTTCAGAAGTTAAAACTGCTGTAGAGCAAGAGATGAATGCTTTATTCACGGAATATCTATTAGAAGCACCACAGGAAGCAAAACTAATTGTAAATAAGATGATCGATGCTGCCAGGGCACGTGAAGCTGCCAGAAAAGCACGTGAGATGACCAGACGTAAAGGGGCTCTAGATATTGCTGGTTTGCCAGGTAAGCTTGCAGATTGCCAAGAAAAAGACCCTGCATTATCTGAACTATACATAGTGGAGGGTGACTCTGCTGGCGGTTCTGCTAAGCAAGGTCGAGATAGAAAAACTCAAGCCATTCTTCCTTTGAAAGGTAAAATCCTTAATGTCGAAAAAGCCCGCTTCGATAAGATGCTTTCATCTGTTGAAGTCGGTACGCTGATAACGGCCCTTGGCTGCGGTATTGGTCGTGATGAATATAATATTGAAAAACTGCGTTATCACAGCATCATCATTATGACCGATGCTGATGTGGATGGGTCACATATCCGAACACTCTTGTTGACTTTCTTCTTCCGTCAAATGCGTGAAATTATAGAACGTGGGCATATCTTTATAGCCATGCCACCTTTATATAAAGTGAAAAAAGGTAAACAGGAACAATATTTAAAAGATGAATCAGCACTGGAAGCCTATTTAACACAATCAGCATTAGAGGGGACGCAATTGTTTATTGATTCAGAAACACCTCCGATTTCCGGGCCTGGATTAGAAACATTGGTATCACAATACCGTATTGTAGAAAGTCTAATGAATAAGCTTTCAAGGGCATATCCTTTGGTTGTGCTTGAAACTATGTTGAAAGTAAGCCCTTTAACTTTAGAAATGACAAAAGATAAAGCTGCGATAGAAGCCTGGTCTACAGAAATTCAAACACTGTTAAACGTCGATGTTAAAACAGGTATGAGTTACAAGTTTGATGTGGTTAAAGATGAAGAAAAGAATCAATTTTTACCACGAGCATTGGTTTTTGTTCATGGAATTTCTACACCATATACCTTTGGTGAGGACTTTATTGATTCTGGTAGTTACAAGAAAATGACTGAATTGACCACAGCGATAGAAGGTATTTTTAGTAAAAATAGTTATATTCAGCGTGGTGAAAAGCAACAACCTGTTGTTGGATTTAAATATGCTCTTGAGTGGTTAATGAAAGAAGCTCAGCGCGGTTTAATGATCCAGCGTTATAAAGGGTTGGGTGAAATGAATCCAGATCAATTATGGGATACAACCATGGATCCTTCAACGCGTCGAATGATGAAAGTAAATATTGAAGATGCCGTCGCAGCAGACCAAATTTTTACAACATTAATGGGGGATGAGGTCGAACCAAGAAGGCTATTTATTCAAAGTAATGCGCTTGAAGTTACTAATTTAGACGTTTAAAACACCAGTTTTTGATATAAATATTAGAAACTTCGTTTCAATGAAATAGTAATTGGAGCGAAGTTTTTTTGTTAGGGGACTGACATCCAATGGCTAAATCATTACAAGAACAGTTAATGGGTTCTGGTTTAATAGATAAAAGGAAAGCAAAAACGCTTAAAAAAGAAAAACAGACTGAATTAAAACGGCGGCCTAAAGGGCATGCTTTGGAAAATAAAGAAAAGGAATATTTGGAAAAACTGAAACAAGAAAAAATAGAAAAAGATAAAGAGCTCAATAGAATAAAAGTACTAGAGCTTGAAAAGAAAGCTTTAAAAGCCCAAGTTAAACAATTGATTTCAACAAATGAAATAAAACGGCATAGCGGTGAAGTATCCTTTCAATTTACCGATAATAAGAAAATTAAAAGAATATATTTAGACCAAGAACAATATGAGCATCTTGCTAAAGGTTTATTAGCGATTGCCACTATTGATGAAGAGTATTTATTAGTTCCAAAATTAGTCGCTAAAAAAGTTATTGAAAGAGATGAAGAAGCTATTTGTTACTTATACGAAAAAGAATTGAATAATGAACAAGAAGGTGAGGAGGAAGATCCTTACAAAGGTTTTGAAATACCAGATGATTTAATGTGGTAGGTTGATGGTCAAGTAGGCTTGACCGTTAGTTTATACCATATAGTGAAGGGTAATTTTTACCGGTTACTTTTTATTAAAATTAGCCGGTGAGCTGCCCGTCCATTTTTTAAATGCTCTACTAAAAGAGCTAAGTTCAGCAAATCCCAATAAAAATGCAATTTCGCTAAGCGTGTGTTGATTCTTTTTTAGCAATCCTAAGGCTCTATTCTTTCTAACCTTATCTACTAACTCGTGAAAAGAGACCCCCTCTGTTTTTAGCTTACGATATAGGGTGTGTCGACTCATATTCAGAGAATAGGAAATATGCTCGGCATCAAATTCACCGCTAGACAATGACTTTTCAATTAATCGAGCTACTTGAGCACTTAGCGGCTCATTTTTTTTAATTTTAGAAAGTAATATCTCGAGATGATTAGTTAAAAAATTAAACAAGTGTGTGCTTTTTTTGGGGAACTCATAATCAAGAAATTTATTCTTAAAGATTAGAGCAGAACACTTTTGATTAAAATAGACCGGACATGCAAAAAAATCTTCGTAGAGTTTTAGGTTGTGACAGGCATGTTCAAAATGAACCTCATCTAAAGATAAATCCTTACTTATATTTTCTTTTATCCTAGTCACAGATAAAGCTAAGCTGTGTTCAATATCTTGATCACAGTAATTCTTAAGATCATTACAGTGATAGCTAACCTCAGCTTTATTATTTCTAGTTGTGAGCTGAACAGAAATTGACTCGTTAATTAACGAATAATAACGGATGTATTGTTTTAAACCTTCCCTAAGGTTCTGGCTATTAAAAAAAACATGGGAAACCAGGCTCATTTCATTGTTATGAGGGTTTTGTGCAAGCTTTAAGCCCAAGTGTAAGTCTTGAGTATGTTGTACTGCAAGATCCCATAGAGACTTATAAATAACTAAAGGCAAGCTTGAATCTGGGGAATCTAAACCTGCAAAATCAAAATTTAATTGTGTTTGAATGGTAGATAG
>JBFJZQ010000321.1:0-3984 GCA_041622015.1 Oleiphilaceae bacterium | reverse complement strand
TTTCGATAGTAGGGCATCTCTGAACATATCATGATAACGATACCAGTGATGGTCTTTGTCTAATGGAATAAGGAACAGGTTGGATTGCTGTAACTTTTCGAGTAACTCGCGGCTGTCATTTGCTTGTCTTACATAATCGCAAAGTTCAGGCGATAAACGTAATAAGCAAGAGGTATCGGTTAAAAACCTTTGAATTTTTTCAGGCTGATATTCAAGGATTTCTGTGAGAATGTAATCAGAAATATGTCTGTCATCACCCAAGAGATCAACACCAGTAAGTTCAGATGCACCTAAATTAAATTCAGGGTTATTTGATTCATGTTGATTTTGAACCGAAGTCGCCGATAAGGCCGCTAATTGAATGGCCGCCACCCAACCTTCGGTTTTTCTGACAATCAGAGAAATCTGCTGCTCATTGAGTGCCAGCCCCATATAGGTGTTTAAAAAATCGGTGGACTCGTCGATAGAAAAAACCAAATCGGCTGCATATATTTTATCGACCCAATTTTTTACACTCCAGCGCGCAACAGGTAGTTGGGGTTCAAACCGAGTAGTAAGGATGATGTTGACGTTAGCAGGCAAGAAATCAATTAAATATGCAAATTGTTGTAGTAGCGATACGTCAGTTATGACATGAAAATCATCTAACACAATGCTCAGAGAATTATGAATATCATCACGAGTATTAAGCTCATTGATGAGTGCGGTAACAGCAGCATCAAAGTGTAATGTTTCGGTATTCAGAAAATGTTTGGCTTCAATGCCGAAGTTGGGGAGACTGGTTGCTACTGAACCAATAAAATATTCCCAGAAACGTTGTGGTTCATTATCATATTGATCCAAGGATAACCAACACGATTGTTCTGAATAATTGTGCAGCCACTGAGACACTAAGGTCGTTTTACCGTAGCCGGCCGGTGCAGAAATCAAAACCATTTTTCTCGCGTGACGTGGAGACAAGCGTTTTATCAAACGCCCACGCGCTACACTCTTTGGGTTGTAAGCTGGTGCTAGAAATTTGGTTTGTAATAACATGGTATATCTTAAAGGCGCTTATAAAGTGTTAGAGGAGTGAATCATAAACTCTTTTTTAGTTGAAAAGAGTTAAACATATTTTACCCTAAACAGTGAATAGATGTTTAATAAAATCAGCAACATCGGCGTTTTTATTCGAAACAACCTAATGTTATAAAAGTTAAAATGCGTTTAATGGGTATAACTAGTGAGTTTTTTCCAAGATATAGACTAATATTACGTAATCAAAATAAGTAAAAAATGATTATCAGATTGACCAATACTCATAATAAAAAAATATAGTCCAGATAACTCAATCTTCTTAGGGTTTATCTGCTTATCCTACTCTTGGAGATACTAATGAAGCTACAACAACTCCGTTATATTTGGGAAGTTGCCCATCATGATCTGAATGTTTCATTAACTGCTCAAAGTCTATATACATCCCAACCCGGCATTAGTAAGCAAATCCGACTCTTAGAAGACGAATTAGGTGTCGAGGTATTTTCTCGTAGTGGTAAGCATTTAACAAATATCACTCCTGCCGGCGAGGCTATATTAAAAGTTGCTGGCGACATATTAGGTCAAGTAGATAGTATTAAAAAAATAGCGCATGAATTTAACCATGAAGATAAAGGTGAGCTATCTATTGCAACAACGCACACTCAAGCACGCTATGTTTTGCCGAGTGTCATTAGTCGGTTTATGAATAACTTTCCGGATGTATCTTTGCATATGCATCAAGGCACACCTGCTCAAATTGCCGAAATGGCATCTGACGGCACAGTCGATTTTGCCATCGCAACGGAAGGTTTAGATCATCACCCTAGTTTAATCATGATGCCTTGTTATAGCTGGAATAGAAGTGTCATCGTTACTAAAGACCATCCCTTGTGTCAGGAAAACGAGATAAGTTTAGAAAAATTAGCAAAATTTCCAATTGTTACCTATGTTAAGGGTTTTACAGGCCGATCCAAGTTAGATGAGGCTTTTGAAAATGCAGATTTAACTCCTAACATCATTTTTACCGCTTCAGATGCAGATGTTATCAAAACTTATGTTAAATTAGGCTTAGGAATCGGTATTGTTGCTTCTATGGCCTATGATTCGAAGAAAGATATCGACCTTGTCTCCTTAGACTTAAATCATTTGTTCTCACCCAGTGTGACCAATATAGGCTTTAGAAAGGGCACGTTTATAAGAGGCTATATGTATGAGTTTCTGCAACAGTTTGCACCACATTTAACTAAGGATGTGGTTGACCAAGCTTGTTACCGTCACGCGCACAAGTTAGATTTATTTGAATTGTTTTCTGGTATCACTCTACCTCGATACTAGATTTAGATATAAGGTTTTCTTGAGATGTTTTTGAAGAATATAGTTAGAAGTGCTTTGTTAAGTTTCCTAGTGTTCAATGTTGCCTCTGCAAACCCAGAGGAAGATAGTCATTCAAATTTAAGAGAGGTAATAGTGGTGGGTAATAACTGGGATGGCACCATTGATCTCTACGCCCCTAATACCTATGAGCATATCAAAAAGCTCAATGCGGTTCCGGATAAGGCCGAGCGCATGGAAGAGTTATCCAGTACTCTCAAACGAAAAATCTATTCCACACTAATCAAAGAAGTGATTGGTGAAGGCAATCATCAAATGGTTGATGACATGTTTACATCAAACGATGGTCGTCATTTGTTTATTTCTCGTCCAAGCTTTGCTGATGTGATTGCACTGGATGTTAATACCGGTGAAATTGCATGGCGCACCCCCGTTGAGGGCTTTCGTTCAGATCATTCAGCGATTTCGCCTGATGGAAAAGTGTTTTTAGTATCGGCTTCAACTGCAAGAAAAGTACATGCGATTGACACTATAACGGGAAAAATTATTGGCGGGTTTGAATCCGGTGATCAGCCGCATGAAAATACTTATTCACATGATGGAAAATTAATATTTCACGCCAGTATCGGGAAGGTCTATGTGCCGTTTACCAGTTCTTGGTTGGATTGGATTAAAGGTGACCGGTATTTTCAAATAGTCGATGCAACAACATACGAAATACTTCAGCGTGTTGATATGGCTGACAAACTCGAGGAATTTGGTGTGTCTTGGGTCGATAGTGCTGTGAGGCCGATGACTGTTTCAGCAGATGGCAAATTTGTCTATTTACAAGTCTCTTTTTACCACGGTTTTTTTGAGTATGATGTAGAACAACAAAAAATCACCCGCAAAATTGAACTGCCGGTACCGGCAGAAATACAAGAATTAAGCTACTGGGATTATCAGTTAAACTCAGCGCATCATGGCATCGCGTTAAATAGTGCCGGTACAAAAATATGTGTGGCGGCGACAATGTCTGGCTACGCAGCCATTGTAGATAGAGAGAGCTTCGCATTTAAAACCGTTACCTTAGCAGATACACCGCTTGGCGCTAAACCCTACTGGGCGACCGAAAGTGCCGATGGTAAATATTGTTATGTTTCGGTAAGCGAGCAGGATAGGGTTTCCGTTATATCCTTTGATGAAGTAAAAGAAGTAGCGAGCTTACCTGTCGGTGATCACCCTCAGCGGGTGCGCACAGGAAAATTATTGATACATTGAGTTAGGCTGTTAATTCAAATGTGTGATAATCCAACTGAAATATAAAAAAGGGCAAATTTTTTATATTTCAGGGCTTGATGTCACTCTACGTTTATCAAACTCATCATCGAGAGGGCTTGGCTTATGTATGTGATAACCCTGAGTGAAATTGACGCCCATTTCTTTTAATAAGGCTAGGGTTTCTGAGTTTTCTACGAACTCTGCCACGGTGTTTATGCCTATTACTTTTGCCACATTTGCAATCGATTCAACCATCGATTTATCAATTTCATCATTGGTGATATTTCGAATAAAGCTACCATCTATTTTGAGCGCATCAACCTTCAAATTCTTTAAATAAGAATAGGATGAAAAGCCGCTTCCAAAATCATCTAG
>JBFJZQ010000320.1:0-3994 GCA_041622015.1 Oleiphilaceae bacterium | reverse complement strand
TGACGACTGGTATATTCTTTTTCAGATGCATTTTGCAGCCAGGTTGCGATATGCTTACTCATAAAGTCAGGCAGGGTTTGCTCAATGTTCTGACCTTCAAGTTTCCGTGATGTACTTTCAAATTGCCTCTTTGCTTCAAGGTTTGAATAGGTGATTTTGCTGGCTTGATTAATTGATAAGAAGGGGCCACCGAGACTATCTAATAAACTATTTAATTCGTCATTTGACTCTGTTATTCGAAGATTATTTTGTACCGATTCTGTGATATTTCGTGAGGCAACCAAGACATGGCTGATACTGCCACATCGGTTGTAAACGGGCGCGATCGAATTGTGCCAATACCTTTCATGGCCATTTAATGTGGGGCAAAAGCCGACAAATTCTCCAAAACCTTTGTCAAGGGCTTGTTGCCATGCTTGTTTAGCTAGGCTGTGATCTTTACCAGAAAAGAATTCTAACCAGTTTTTATCCAAGACCTGAGTTTTGTCGTTTGCTTCGAGAAGGCTTAGACCCATGTTGTTTATCTGAAGTAATACGCCTTGAGGATTAAGTAATTTTATGCAGTCTCTATTTGACCGAAGTAGGGCATTACAGAGTTCACCTAAACTGTCGTGTAAATATGCTTGCTGTTGTTGATCATTTTTAAGCTCCCTTAAGCTCCTGAAAAGATAACTTATCAGGCTGATTACTGAAATAGACACGAACGTTATCACGTGGTTTGCCGAGGTTGTGGCGCTTTCCTGATATACAATAGTGAAAGCGACTATCCACAATAGAGCCAATAAAGAAACGTTTAAGAAGTGTTTTAAAGGGGTATTTAATGCATGTATACCTGTAGCTAACATCAACAATAAACCAGATATTAGATGATGATCATAAATGAACAGGGGAGGAACAATGGCAAGCGCGAATATACAAAAAATATGCTTTGTAATCGAAAAAAAATTATTGGGGCGCTGGGAGGGAAGCTTCTCAGATGATACTGAATTGCTCGAAGCACTCAACTTGAGATAATCGTTAATTATAGTAACTGACATAAGCGGAAGATTCTCGATGTTTTAAATATCCCTCATCTTAACGGCAAATGTGCAGAGTGATGATGAGGGTTTTCCCCAAACTTAGTCAGTTATTTCCTTAAGATATTACTCCCGAAAGCGTCATCATGTCGCTAAGAATCACCTAGTCGCTGTCAAGTGATATGATGCCCTGTTTAATGGCATAGCGAACCAAAGAGGCGACGTCACGTATATCTAAGCGTTCCATGATTTGTGAACGATGTGATTCGACAGTTTTTACGCTAAGATTTAGCTCATAGGCGATTTCTTTTGTGCCTTTGCCCAGTGCAATCATGCGCAATATCTGGATTTGTCGTATTGTGAGTGGGGAAGCTGAGTTCTGATTTTGGTTTGTTGAATCAGATTGCGCATCTAAGGCGTCTAGAAGTGATTGCGAGACTTTCGGGCTGACATATTTCTCACCTTGTTTTACTGCCGCAAAGGCGAGCTCTAATTCGATCTCTGCTGAATCCTTAAGAAGATAAGCTTGCGCGCCCTTTGAAAAGGCTTCTTTCACATAATCGGAAGAGGCATGCATAGAAAGAAGAATAACTGCGAGTCCAGGGAATTTCTCTTTTATTATCGGCAATGCGTCTAGGCCCGACAGCCGCTTCATTGCAATATCCATCATTAAAATATGTGGGCTATGTGTTGTCAGTAGCGCTATCGCCTCATCCCCGTCTGAGCCTTCTGCGACGACTTCATAACCGCTAATATCTTCAATCAGAGAACGTAATCCTGCACGAACTAGATGATGGTCATCGATTAAAATTACTTGTTGGGTTTTATTCATTGTTTGCCCACTGTTTTATTTGAAATAATTGTTTCGAAAAATTTTCTATTTCATGTTTCTGCAAGGGCAGAGTCGCATGAACTTCAGTTCCTACATTTTTGAGTGAGCGAATGTTGAGCTCTCCGCCAATTAAAGCAGCGCGTTCTTTCATATTGACCAAACCTAGGCTATTACAAGAAATTTTAGGGTCAAAGCCAATCCCATCATCTATCACACTTAGCTCAAGAACCTCTTCGGTTGAAGATAGTTTTACTTCTACTGAACTGGCATGGGAGTGACGCACTGTATTGGTAAGGCTTTCTTGAATTAAACGAAATACGATAATTTCTATATCTTTGTCAGGTAAGGATGTTAGGTCTTTGTGATCCAGTGAAAAGTTGATGCCACTATCGATAAAAAGTCGTTCAGCCTGCCATTTAATAGCGGCGGTTAAACCAAGCGTATCTAATTGTGCCGGGCGGAGTTTAAGCGACAGGTTGCGGACAGTTTCTAAAGTATTACCGGTTAGCTCTTGTAGGTCAGTTATTTTGTTCAGGAGGAGGGAATCCTCAGTGCGTTTGCTTAACCATTTTAGACCAAGTTTTAATGCAGTTAATGATTGGCCGACATCATCGTGGAGTTCACCTGCAGCATGTTTACGGTCCTGCTCCAGTAGTTCTAAAGCGTGGGAGGACACCATCATTAATCGCTGATTCGCCTCTGCTAGCGCATTACGCATTTTTAGGGGTTCAGTCAGGTCGCGAATGACTAATTGAATGGTGCCTGGGGAGCTAGGGGCGAGATTAGACGCGGCTATTTCCGCCTCGAAGGGTTCGCCATCTGCACGAAGCAGGTCTCGTTTGACAAAATCTTCTTGAATGCCGGGGGTTTCCATCACACGGCTTATGCGTTCTTTGATAGATTCATGCATGCTTGCTTGGGCAAAATTCATAACCGGTTGACCAATTAAGATTTGTGCATCTTTTGCATGGAGCATCTTAGTCGCAGCTTGATTAACATAGGTGATTTTACCTTCATTGAACATAACAATGCCTTCAGGTAGTAAGTCAACCAAGGTGCGAAATTGCATTTCACGCTCCCTAAGTTGCTGCATCATTTGTTTTTCAGTGGTTAAGTCAATAAAAGTCCCGAGAATACTTTCAGATGCACTATCAGAATATAGCATGGCGTGTACTAAGATATGCCGAGATTCGTTGTCGCTTTCAATAATTTCATTCAGCCTAATGTAGTTATTATTTTTATTTGATCTGATTCTTTCTAGGGCTTTATCAAAAATAGCAAGTTTCTCATTTTGCTTTATGTCACTTAACGGAATTGGCGTGTTAGGGGGGGTATCTAATTCAATAATGTCTGTGGCATTTTCACAACATAGGATTTCTTGCTCTGTTAATTTGATTTCCCAATTGCCCACACCAGAAACATGACGTGTAAAATCCAATTTACGTAAGGCTAATTGCAAAGATTTTAAGTGTGATTGGACTTTTGTAACATCATTAATATTTACGAGGCAGGTGGGTTCATCTCGGTGCGTGATATAATTAAATTCAATTTGAGTATTAATTAATTGCTTATCATTATTTGTTTGTACAAATTCAATTAATGGACCTGGTTGGTTGTCGTCAATATGTCGTTTCCACCAATCCATAAGCCTTGGTTGGTCTTCATCAGAAAATAAATCTTTCAGAGTTATTAGTTTTAATTCTTCTTGAGAAAAACCATAGAGTTCAGCTGCTTTTTTATTGCAAGCTTTTATATTCAGGGTGATTGGGTCTACAAGGAGCAAGCAACTAGGGTTTTCAGTAAAAAGTCTTTTGTATGTTTGTTCAGATAGGCGCGCAATATCCAAGTAGTGGCTCTGAATTTTTAATAATCGGTTAATAAAACCGTATAAGAGCAGGGCTGTGACTAAAATGAAGCAAAACCCTTTAATTGTTTGAATTTGAGTAATGAGTTGAGTGCTACCAAAAAAAAAGTCTGCCAGACTGTCGCTAAATAATATCCAGAGTAAGCCAGCGAAGGCATAAGCTACAGCTATATTTAGCGCTCCATGTTTAAGGTGTTTTATCATATCCAGCGCTAACTCCAAATAGTATGGAACTTTAAATATAGTAGAAACTGTGGGTATACTTTTGATAGATCTTTTTTA
>JBFJZQ010000319.1:0-3999 GCA_041622015.1 Oleiphilaceae bacterium | reverse complement strand
GTTCAGAGAAAAGTGCGCTATGTTCAATTAAACTTTCATAGGCTTCGATCAACCTTAAATAACGTGGTTGATTCGATCGAATAGACTGTAAAACAGCCTGCACACTTTCATTTGGCTTAATCATACTTAACAAAGTTGAGGTATCGATCTGTTTCTTTTTTAACTTCCAATCTAAGGATAAGGTTTCAGGATTCACTTTTCCGAATTGTAAGTGCGACGTTAAACGAAGGAAGGCATCGGACAATAAAAGCTCATATTGAACAGCTTGTAATTTATTCAAGTCTTGGAATTGCATCGCATGATAATCATTCGACAGCAGCCCCTCCCTAGAGATACTGAGTATAACTTCAAGCAAAGATTGCCCTGCAATCGACAAGGAATTACCTTTCACCCAAATAGTTTCAAATTGGTTTTGCTCATAAAATGTTGAAATTTTTTGGTTATTTTGAATGGTACTACCATTTATTTCTACAGTATAACCTGCTCTCCAAGCTTCAATTTGCTGGCGAAGTGAATCCTCCGCAGAGACTATGCTTGCAGATAAATAAAAGCTTAAAAATAAAAAGACATTAACGAGTTTGATTTGCATTGAAAGTTATTCCATTTAGTCCGAATTTTATTAGTGGGGAAGCTATATCATTTGGACGATAGCGGACCCAAAACAGTAAAAACCTTTTCGATAGCTTAATCTATCATGCAACTACCTATGAATTCGCGAATTTTCTCTGACTGATCCATGGCATCTTGATAACCACCTTTGATCAAGGCTCGACAATATTGTCGTTCAAACAAAATATAACTTGCCAAGCTAGAGCCACCGCCAGCAGGATTAGCGCCAATAATTTTCAACAAGCCGCGCATAGAGCGTGGCAAATTTTGTATGTATTCCCCGGCCAATTCATCAAATTTGATCGTCGGTTCAATGACCAAGACATCCACCGTATTTACATTTAACTCTTTTTGCTTTTCTTTCGATAATGCTTCGCTAAAGGTATTGATCCGATTCACCATATCGACATCTTCTTCCATTGAATCGATAAAGGCACTGTTTAGCAATTGAGATAATACTTGTGCAATTGAGGGTGAATGATTAATTGTTTCGCGTTCATAAGGCAGACTAGCGTTACCGCTGACACCTATAACAAACAGTTTTTTCGCGCCTAAATTAAGCGCTGAACTTAGCGGTGCAGTTTGTCTTAGCGCCCCATCCCCAAAAAACTCTCTATTTATACGCACAGACGGAAATATCGCCGGTAGTGCAGCAGATGCCATAATATGATTGTGCGTGAGAGTTGTTTTCACTCCACTGCGTCTTGCACTCTTCCAACCACTAATGGAAGCATGCCCTTGTATGAAGCTAATGTTGTGGCCCGACGAATAACCTAATGCGGCAATACAAAGTGCATGCAACTGCTCTTTTTCAATCATGTCATTTAAACGATGCATGTCAACATGCTTTAACAATAACTGGTAAAGCGGCTCATTATCCAAAAGAGAGAGGGGCTTACCCTCAGAAAGACCACTGTGAAAGAAGGAAGCAAATAACTTTAGTAAGCCTTTGAAAATTGAATGCACCCCCACATGATGAACTTTGTGAGACTGTAAATTTGACCATAAATTATCAAGATTCAGCACAGAGCGATGAAAGTTATCAGCTTCGGATGCCAACTTAACGGCGTTAATGGCGCCTGATGAAGTGCCACAGATAATTTGAAACGGGTTTTGTCCCGTATCAGGTATTAGTTCAGCAATAGCCTTGAGCACACCCACTTGATATGCAGCACGCGCACCTCCACCTGATAAGATCAAAGCCGTCTTCATTCAACGTTAAACCTATATACTACAATATAGAAAACTATAGTTGATATCATGCAAAATGCGAAGTTGATCCCCATGAGTCAAGAGGCTAGATAGCTGAAAGCTTATGAGTTTTTCTTCCCCCAAATATGGCTATTGACGGTTTCTGAAGAAGCGTTATCTTTGACTAATTCAGGCTCATGACACGGTTTCACAAGCGGCTTGATTGTATCAGACTTTCTAGTTTCGATTTGTGGCTTAGAGTGGGCTTTAGGTGATGATTTATGATCAGTCTTATCGAAGTCTGTTTTCATGCTTTTCTTGGTTTGCTGATTCGGCGCTCGATGCTTTGCCTGTAAGCCCTGCATAAATTTACGCATCATCTGATCTTGAAGCTCACGGTAATTTTTATGTCCTACTTTACGAAAAAAGGCGTTTAACTCAGATTTACCAATCACCTCACCAGCTGAATTTATGATGTCACAAATATCATCATCCCTTAGGTCCAAGGCTATTTTGAGTTTACGCAGGATAATATTATTCGTTAAGCGTGACTCTGGCTCCATCTGAGGGCCTGGTTTTTTACCACGCAAATCATTGATTAAACCATTCAGAAAAATAGCTAACATTCTATCACTACAATTCACACAGGCAGGGTCATCATCTTTCTTTAGCCAAGCTGAGACTTGCTCACGGCTAACTTCTTTGTCGGCCAAGGCCCATAGTTCAAGCATTTTTGTGTCATTAAAATCAAAGGTATAACGAAGTCGGCGTAAGAAATAATTATTGGTCACAAGTATCCCGTATGTTTAGGGTGAATAGTTTGGTGTTTATAAAGGTTCGATCACTTAGGTGGCAAAGAATAACTGCCGGTAACATGAGCCACTAGTTCTTCTGATCCGTCACAGCGTATACCCACTTCACAAAAAGCAATGCGTTTACCTTGTTTCAAAATAGTGGCTTCTGCAAGCAAATCTAGCTGATCTGGTCGCTTTAAAAAATTAATATTCAGATTACTGGTAACTGCCATCGCCATTTCACCTAGGCTGCCTAATATAGCCACATACATAGCGGTATCGCCTGCCGTCATCATCACGGGCCCCGAGATCGTTCCTCCCGGCCTTAGATGTTTATCTTGATACGGTATTCTAATTTTAGCGTAACCGCACCTCACTTCTTCTACTTTTAGGCCAATATCGCTCGCCATCGGCACCCATTTTTTTATATTGTCTTCAATTTCTTGTGCACTAAGCGCCATTTGAACACCTACCTATGAGTAAATTAACAAGATCGAGCAAATTAAAGCAAGAACAGACTATACGTTACCCTCGATGCTATTTAAAATAACCGGCTTATGAATATAGAAATCGTTTTTCTATTACTCACTACCTTCATTAAGAGCTAGATTGCCACCAAAGGATATATCGATACCATGCGCGCAAGCCAATTTTTAATTGCTACTCAAAAAGAAACCCCAGCCGATGCTGAAGTTATTAGTCACCAGTTAATGCTTCGCGCCGGTTTAATCCGTAAATTAGCATCTGGTTTATATAACTGGATGCCCATGGGTTTAAGAGTATTGCGTAAAGTTGAAAATATTGTGCGAGAGGAAATGGATAAAGCCGGTGCCCAAGAATTACTTATGCCTGTTGTGCAACCCGCTGAACTCTGGGAAGAATCTGGCCGTTGGCAGCAATATGGTGGTGAGCTATTACGTATCCACGACCGCCACAACAGAGATTTTTGCCTGGGTCCAACCCATGAAGAAGTCATCACAGATTTAGCGCGCAATGAGTTAAGTAGTTACAAACAACTGCCGGTTAACTTTTACCAAATACAGACCAAATTCCGTGATGAACGCCGTCCTCGTTTTGGTGTCATGCGTGCACGTGAATTTTTGATGAAAGATGCCTACTCCTTTCATGCAAACCAAGAATCGTTAGATGAAACTTATGATGTCATGTATCAAGCGTATACCAATATTTTTACTCGCCTAGGTTTAAACTTTCGAGCGGTTCAAGCTGATTCGGGCAGTATTGGTGGCAGCGCTTCTCATGAGTTTCACGTCTTAGCGGATTCAGGTGAAGACGATATCGCTTTTAGTACCGTTAGCAACTATGCAGCGAATATTGAACTTGCTGAAGCAAAAGCACCAAGCGGAGAACGAGCAGCACCTTCTGGCGAGATGAAAGAAGTTGCCAC
>JBFJZQ010000318.1:0-3999 GCA_041622015.1 Oleiphilaceae bacterium | reverse complement strand
CAAGTCCACTATTGGAAAGAGCTCGGCCAACAATATTTACAAGTTCTGGATCTTCAAACTGTCTTGAAGAAAGGTTAATAGCAACTCTTAAAGATTTGCCAGTTAAATTGTTAAGCTCTTGAATTTCCTTACAGGCATGATCTAACACCCACTGGCCAATCTGAACAATTAACCCAGTTTCTTCAGCAACGGGTATAAATTCATAGGGTGATATGTCACCTTTAATAGGATGTTTCCATCGAATTAAAGCTTCGACACTGGCTATTTCGCCAGTCTTAAGATTAATTTGAGGTTGATAATTAAGATAAAAATCCCCGTGTTTTATGGCGTCTCGAAGTTCATTTTCTATCTCTAATAATTTATTTGCTCGTATATTTAAAGATTCTGTAAAGAAGTGATAGCAATCCCGGCCACTTTCTTTCGCCATATATAAGGCTAAGTCAGCATTCTTCATCAGCGTCTCACTATTAATACTATCATTCGGAGACAAGGTAATGCCGATACTTGTTGATACTATGATTTCATGCTTTCCCAGTTTTATGGGCTCTTTTAATTTTAACAAAATCTGTTTTGCGATACTTGGGATGCTTTCAATATCGGTAACATCATTTAGTAAGATGGTGAATTCATCCCCCCCTAAGCGAGCAACGGTATCTTGTGAGCGCACACAAGTTTGGAGTCTATCGGCTATTGTTAGGAGAAGCTTGTCGCCAGCTTGATGACCAAGGGTGTCATTAATCCGTTTAAATTGATCAAGATCTAAAAACATTAGCGCAGTAATTTTTTGTTCTCTACGCGCATTGAGTATTGATTTGTGAAGACGCTCTATGAATAATCGCCGATTAGCCAGGCCTGTTAGTGAGTCAAATAGCGCGAGGTGCTCCATTTGTTGGTTTGCCTTTTTCAAGGCTGTTACGTCCACCGCAGATAATACATAATTAGAAATTATGCCGTCATTATCAAAAACGGCTGATATAGTGACCGCATTCCAGAACTCGGAGCTATCTTTTTTAGAACAGAGCATTTCGCCTTCCCAGTTGTCTTGTTTCAGAAGATACTGAGTGTCTAATATGCATGGCTGGTTTTTGAAATCTTCACTATTGGGACGTAGTATATTTATGGGTCTGTTTATTGTTTCTGTCGCTTCATAACCTGTTGCTCGGCAAAATTTTTCATTTACATATTCTATAATGCCGTTTTTATCTGTGATGATAATGCTGGCGCCGCTATTTGTAACCGCGCTACTTAGCTTAGACATCATTTTTTCTGTAGCTTTGTGAGCCTGGATATTTCTCTGAAGTTTGTTATTGAGTCGATATAAGAAAAAGCAAAGACAGCCAAATATAATGGCAGAGCTGGTACTAAGAATTAGTTTGAAAAGGTTAGTGCTTTGAGTATCTGCGATTTGCTCAGCAATTGCGAAACTTGAAAATACAAATATGCATAACCCGCCAACATATTTGAAGGATATTCGCTTATTAAATAATCGTGCGATGATGGCTAAAGATTTATTCAAAAGTAAATTCCAAATTAAAGGTTGGTAAAAGTAATGAGCATATAAATCAAAGATTTTATTCGATAAACATATTTACCTTTCATATACCAAAGTGTATTGCAGATTTTCAAAATGGAAAATACGACTTAGTTATAATCTTGTAACTAGATGACGTATTTAGTTACATAAAGATTACTTTGGGTAATTTAACTTAAAGAAGTTGTGAAATATCAGTTTACAAATGGTAAGAGCGGGGGAAGAAAAGAGGCTTAATGCTAAATTGAGCCTCTTTGAAGATTAAGGATTATTAGGCCTTAATTAGCTTTTCTGCTTGTTCCTGCCAAGAAGCAAAACCTTTAACTTTATTAAATGCTTCTAACGCTTTCTTTTCTTGTTGGGTAGGTTTGGCAATTTGAGAAATTTCAGTAATGCCAGCTTCTTTTAGTTTCTTAACCGTTGCAGGTCCAACACCATTAATGTCAGCGATTTTAGCTTTAGCTGCTAATGTTTTGGGAGCAGCTTTTGGCTTAGCGGCTGTTTTGGCTTTAACGGTTGTTTTAGTAGTGGCTTTTGGTTTGGCTGCTACTTTTGTAGAAGTTTTCTTTGTCGGGGTTTTGGCGGTTTTCTTCGGAGCTGGCTTGGGCTGTTCAAGACCTATTTTTTCAAGAAGTTGAGCCTGTAAATCGTGGAACTCATTTAGGCGCTTCTCAAATTCTGATTGAAAGCGATTCATCTCTCGGTCACGAAGCTTGTCTAAATCTTCCATCATTTTCTTGATTGGATCTTGAACTTGAGATTGAAGAGATTCTAGTTGCTTAAATGCATCGCCTACCAGTTTATTAAACTGAGAAGAAGTTTTTTCAAATTCTTTGTTGAAACGGTTTATCACTTTATCCAGACCTAGTTTATCTTTTTTGCTCATTATTAAGCTCCTGCAGGAAAATGTTGAATATGGTTAAAAAAACCACTAAAAATATTCTAGCTTATATCAGTTAAGAAGGCAGCTTCATTGAATTATTTTTTGGTTTTAATCAAGTCATGATTTTTTTCTAGGCGGTAAGCCACTATGTTGTGTTTGAAAGTTGCCTTTTTTTACTGGTTTCTTAGTAAAACTTTTTGAAGACTTTTTACCAAGATTACGCGTTGCCTGTATGGGTTGTGTCGGTGGTATTAAATGTTTTTTTCCATAACCAATCAAATGAGATTTACCCATGGATTTTAATGTATCCCTAAGCAATGGCCAATTTTCTGGGTCATGATATCTTAGGAATGCTTTATGTAAGCGACGCTGCTTTATTCCTTTCGGAATACTCACTTTTTCTGTTTTATAATTTATTCGATGAAGAGGGTCACGCTCCGAGTGGTACATGGCGGTTGCGCTTGCCATAGGTGAAGGATAAAAGTTTTGCACCTGATCAGCTCTAAAGCCATTCTCTTTTAACCAGAGAGCCAAGTTAAGCATGTCTATATCACTTGTGCCAGGATGGGCGGCTATGAAATAGGGTATTAGAAATTGTTGTTTGCCCGCTTCTTTAGAAAACTTATCGAATAATTCTTTGAAACGATGATAAGTACCCATTCCCGGTTTCATCATTTTAGAAAGGGGGCCTGATTCAGTATGCTCTGGTGCAATTTTTAAATAGCCGCCAACATGATGTGTTACTAATTCTTTTATATATTCAGGGTCTTCGACAGCTAGGTCATATCTTAAGCCTGAGGCAATCAAGATACGTTTTATGCCAGGAAGTGTTCGGGCACGCTTATATAAGTTTGTTGTAGGGGAGTGATCGGTCACCAAATTTTTACAGATTGATGGGTAAACGCATGATAATCTTCGACAGTTTTCATGTATTTCTTCAGATTTACAATTGAGCTGATACATGTTGGCAGTTGGGCCGCCTAAGTCGGAGATTGTGCCTGTGAATCCAGGCGTCATATCACGAATTTTTTCAATTTCATTAATGATGGAGTTTTCAGAACGACTTTGAATGACTCGTCCTTCATGTTCTGTTATAGAACAAAAAGAGCAGCCGCCAAAACACCCTCGCATTATGTTTACTGAAAAACGAATCATGTCATAGGCAGGAATTTTAGCATCACCATAAGACGGATGAGGTATGCGTTGATAAGCATGTTCAAAAACGCTGTCTAGCTCTTCGGTAGAAAGTGGAATTGGCGGTGGATTTACCCATATAAATCTCTGATCGTGGGGTTGTACTATGACATGAGCATTTGCCGGGTTTGTTTCTAAGTGCAAGATTCTAGAAGTATGGGCATATAAAACAGGATCATTAGCTACTTTTTCAAAAGAGGGTAAAAGTAAGTAAGTATCATCTTGTTTGGTTTTTGCATTCGCTAAAGGGAGAAAACGGATAACTTGTTCTTCTGGTTCATTAACCTCTATGTTTCCGGCACGAGTATTTTTATCAGCACAGCTTTGTATGTCTGATTTTTCGGCATTGTTGTTAGTTTCATCTGATGATTCAAAGTCTGTGTAAGGGTTT
>JBFJZQ010000317.1:0-4025 GCA_041622015.1 Oleiphilaceae bacterium | reverse complement strand
GCAACTTAAAACAAATTGATATGGGTTTATTTCAACTGAAGTCAGATGCTATTCAAGCAACTCGATATCAGATGGAAGTTTCCCCAGGTAATCAAAGTGTTAAAATAGACCTTATCCCAACCGCTTTTTTGTTAAAGCAGGTTGATCGGGTTCATGTCTTCAAAATGACTGATCTTCAGTTACCTTCTATGCGAATGAATCCAGAAACCCAAGCCTATGTTAAACAATTACAACTGAGATTTGCTAACGACATAGAATTTCTAGTTCATTTGTTAAATCAATTCAATAAAGAGCGCTTCTTTTATACCTTAGAGCCCCCCAAATTAGGTGAGCACTTTGTGGATGAGTTTATGTTTGAGACTAAGTCAGGATTCTGTGGTCATTATGCGAGTAGTTTGGCCTATATGCTTAGGCTTGCTGGTATACCTGCACGAGTCGTTGTTGGTTATCAAGGCGGTGAATATAATCAGCAGTCAGATTATTTGATTGTCTCCCAGTATGATGCTCATGCTTGGGTGGAAGCTTATATATCTGAGGTGGGCTGGATTCGCATAGACCCCACCGCCATGGTTGCGCCTTCTAGAATCAGTCAAGGTTCTAGAGATATGCTATCTAGTGAACGCTCTTCTACTGAAAATAGTCCTTTTGCTTCAGCTACGATGAAATATAGTGCTCTTAACTGGTTACGTTTACGCTTAGATGAAATTGATTATCAGTGGCAAAATTTAGTTGTAAATTATAACCAGGATCAGCAAGAGAGTTTCGTTTCCAGTATTTTGGGGGAATTCAGCTTACTAAGAATTGCACTTCTCTTTGTTTATGTGCTGATATCCTCTTTTGTCCTATTTATGATATATCTATGGCTTAGAAATCTTTCGGGTTATACCCATGAAGAAAAAAAATATATGATCTGGTTATTCATACTTTCAAAATATGGTCTGCGACGTCAAAAAGGCGAATCTCCAAGAACTTTCTCCGAAAGAATTAAGAAAACCAAGCATTTTAAGCTGGCTAAAATTACCGAAAAGCGCACTAAGATATTAGAGGAAAAACAATACCGTGACAGAACGTAACTCTAGCGAAATCTCATGGGAAGGTTTAATGCCATGGCAATCACCTCAATGGAAAAGAATGTTGTCTCATGTAGCTCAAAAAACATTGCCCCATGCTTTTTTGTTTTCAGGCGATGAAGGGGTTGGTAAATTAAGTTTTGCTAAGTATTTAAGTTCTTTTGTCTTGTGTGAAGCTGTAAGAAAAATAACATACAGTGATGTGGCGCAAGGCAGTATCACAGATAAAATCAATGAACCATGCGGACACTGTAAACAATGTAAATTGTTTGAAAGCGATACTCATCCAGATTTTAAATTTATACAGCCTGAGGAGGGCAGTGCAAGTATCAAGGTCGATCAAATACGACATTTGGTGGATTTTTTTGGTCAATCAAGTCAACAAGGCGGTCAGAAAATAGCAATTGTGTCGCCAGCCGAAGCGCTTAATAATAATGCAGCAAATGCTTTATTAAAAACTTTGGAAGAACCCAGTCAAAATTCGTTAATTATTCTAATAAGTCATCAGTCTGGCATGCTCTTGCCTACAATTAGATCTCGTTGTCAGGTGGTTGATTTTTCATTGCCCCCCTTAAAAGAGTCATTAGAGTGGCTAAATAGACATAAAAATGAGTTGATGAAGGCAAGTTCTTTTAGCGAAGATGATCTTATGGAGACGCTTTTATTGGCAAACAAATCTCCGCTTAAGGCGATAAGTTATTTTGAAATAGGCGCTCTTGCGGAATATAAGTTGATGCTAGACGAACTCGGTGCATTGTTAAAGAATGATTGTTTATCGTCTACTTTAGCAACAAGGTGGAATGATGATAAAGCGCTTTTGAGGCTTTCATGGATGATGTTGTGGCTTGAGCAAATATTAAAGTTAAAATTTGGAACTGGAATGTTAGATTCTGGTCAGGCAAATAAGATGTTCAGCTATTTATCTGAAAAAGCCTCGAACTCTGAGCTTTTTGGACTTTATTCAAATTGTCTGAAACAGTACAAGCTGTTTAATGGTACTTCTAACCCCAATAAGATTTTATCTTTTGAGACCCTTCTTCATGAATGGTCTTCTTTGATGCGCAAGAGTTGAGCCCGTGTTGTTTTTTCAGCGAATGCCGCTCTATAGTGGTAGATTAGCTAAATAATAAGCAAAATATATCTACTGGCCTATACTAAAAAAATTAAGCTTTAGCTTATCCAATTTTCATAAAAAGAAACATCTAGAAGAGAGAACTATGTCTGCAGGTTTTGGCGCAAGAAGTGGAATACTAACTTTAACGATTAAAGATAAAGCCGTGCTTTACGCTGCTTATATGCCATTTATCAAAAATGGTGGATTATTTATTCCAACTGCAAAAAATTATCATCTTTCAGATGAGGTTTTCCTTTTGTTAAATTTAATGGATGAAGCTGAAAAGATACCTGTTGCTGGAAAAGTAATCTGGGTTACGCCAAAAGGGGCGCAAGGAAATAGGGCGGCGGGAATTGGTGTTCAATTCAATGCCGATGATCCAGCTGCAAAAATGAAAATTGAAACCTATCTGGCAGGTTCATTGAGTTCTGATCGTCCAACGCATACTATGTGACCTTAAAAGAAAGAGGTTAATTAGTTTTATGTTTATAGACTCTCATTGTCATTTGGACCGGTTAAAATTAGATGCCTATAACGGTGACTTATCTGAAGCGATAAAAGCTGCGCATCTAAATGATGTAGATTTAATGCTATGTGTGGCAATTGATCTTGAGCATATTGATCAGGTATTAAATATTGCTAAAACATATGAGCATGTTTATGCATCGGTAGGGGTGCACCCAGGCTCAACTGATTGCGAAGCGCCGACAATTGAAAGGCTTGTAGAGTTGTCCAAGCAAGAAAAAGTCATTGCTATTGGTGAAACAGGGCTTGATTACTATTATGGAATTGAGCATAAAGAACTTCAGTTAGCGTGGTTCAAACGGCATTTGGAAGTCAGTAAAATTACCCGCAAGCCTGTTATTATTCATACACGCGACGCTAAAGAAGACACCCTGGATTACATCAATAAATATTCTGACCCGTCTGTAGCAGGTGTTCTTCATTGCTTTACTGAAGATCTTGATATGGCATATAGGGCAATTGAACAAAATTTTTATATTTCTTTCTCTGGAATAGTGACCTTTAAAAATGCTGTGGAATTGCAAGAAGTTGCCAAAGCTTTACCATTAGAAAGAATTCTTATTGAAACCGATTCACCTTATCTGGCGCCGGTGCCATTTCGTGGGAAATCTAATGAGCCGAAATATGTACCCCATGTTGCTAAATTCCTCGCCGATTTAAAAGGCGTTCCTATAGAAAGAATAGCAGAACAAACCAGTGAGAATTTCAAGAAATTATTTTTTTGAATTTTCCAGAGAATAAACATGCAGTTAGAGTCATTTAAAACCCAAACATCACTTTTAAATATTGCGGGTTTAAAGAATAGCAAACAGCAAGGTTCACCTATCATAGCGCTTCATGGCTGGTTAGATAATGCTGCTTCGTTCTCGCTAATCGCTGAATATCTGAAATTGAATAGACCTTTTTATGCGATTGATTTACCCGGTCACGGACTTTCCGATCATCGGCCAAGTACAGCTAATTATCACCTGGTTGAAAACATCATCGATGTATTGGCTTTCATGGATGCTTTACCTCTAGCATCACAAACCGATAATACCCAGCAAGAAAAAGTAAGTTTGGTCGGGCATTCTTTAGGCGGCATTATTTGCTGTTTAATTGCTGCTGCTGTGCCAGATAGAATTTCGAATGTGATTCTTCTAGATAGCATGGGGCCTTTAACGGATGAAACAAAAAATATCCTTCCGCAATTAAGGCGTGCTGTTGAAAAAGCGATGCAAATAAAATCAAAAGTATCTATTTTCCCCAGCTATGATCTTGCAATTAAAGCCAGAATGGCTGGGGTTGGTCAGATCAAAAAAATTGCTGCAGAGGCT
>JBFJZQ010000316.1:0-4052 GCA_041622015.1 Oleiphilaceae bacterium | reverse complement strand
CGTCATACTCGTAAGACAGGTTGCTAATTCAGTATCAAACTCTTCAAGTAAAAGCGCTATTTCATTGGCTGCAATGCGGTCAAGAGATTCCAACTTTCGTGCAACTTCAGCCAGAGGCTTCGCTGCGAGGTTACTTGTGACACCTTTTACTTTATGCGCTAGATCTTTTAGACCTTGTAAATCCACCGTCTGCGCTAGAGCTCGCATTCTTAGCCCGCTATCATGATAGTCACGTTTAAAGTCAGCAAAGAACTTCAAATATAATTGGGTATTTTGCTGACAACGCTGCAGGCCTTCATTGATATCGATTCCTGGTAAACCATTGTGCGACAAATTTGTTTGCGCGGCAGGTGTCCCGCTATTTATGCTTTGGTTTCTCTCAGTTTCAGTTTCAGTAAAATCAGCTAAGTAGCTTTCTAATGATTCAGATGCCGTTTGCTTATTTTCTATGCTTGTGTCGGGAACAAGCTCATCTGATTTAGTTGGACTTGACAGATCAGCCTCAAGGGAGGCAATGAATTTTAAGGAGGCAGCATTCATTTTTGAACGGCTTGATTCTTTAATGTCAGCCACATTTGGAGTGTTAGATACTAGTTTGTCTTTTGTTTCAGAAGCAATATCTGTTGTCTCGGGCAGGAGACCATTCTTGTCTAATTTTCTTGCATAGCTCACCCATTTAGCAATCGCTTTAAACATCTCATCCGGATTGATCGGTTTGGTAATATAATCATTCATGCCGGCAGCTAAACATTTATTTTTGTCACCGGTCATCGCATTGGCGGTCATCGCCACAATCGGTATGGAACGGTTAAAGCTTCTGATCGCTTCGGTCGCTTGGCAACCATCCATTACCGGCATTTGCATATCCATCAAAATAATATCAAAGTCATTGTTCTTGATCTGTTCCACACCTTCCTTACCATGATTCGCAACCCTTACCTGGATGTCTTTCTTGGATAAAATTTCAATCGCCAGTTCTTGATTCATTTGCACATCTTCAACCAGTAGTAGCTTTAAGTTTTTAAAGTTGAAAATATCTGATGAGGCTGTGGTTAAGGGAGGGGGGGCGCGTCTTTCTTTAAATATTTCCTCAATGACTTTTGATGATTCAGCTATTTTAAGCGGCTTGAGCATATACGCATCAATACCCGCTTGTTTGACCTTTTCTTTCGCTTCATTTTGATCATAGCCTGTGATTAAAATCATTCGGGGGTTTGTTAATTCCGGATCATCTTTGACCATCTGGCAACAATTGATGCCATCAATTTCGGGCATTAACCAGTCGGCCATTAACATGTCATAGGGTAAGCCTTGGTCCTGTTTATCTTTTAATTCGACTAACGTTTCAGGGGCATTTGATACACAGGTAACATGATGACCCAAGGAGACTAAGACTTTTTCGATCAGCTCTCTCGATTCTTTTTGGTCATCAACGACTAAGACATTGAGTGGAAGCTGATGATAAGTAAAGTGCGGATTGGAACGTTGGCGCCTGTCTTGTAAGTTACAAGCAAGCGTGAATGAAAAAGCACTTCCTTTATCGGGTTCACTTTCTACAAATACTTCACCACCCATCATTTCAACAAGTTGTTTTGAAATACTGAGCCCTAAGCCCGTTCCACCAAAACGCCTTGTGGTGCTGTCATCTGCCTGGGTAAAGGATGAAAATAAGGTTTTAAGTTTTTCTTCAGATATACCGATGCCAGTATCAATAATTCGCCCGGTAAGGTTGATCGACATATCGCGTTTGTTCATAGAGAGCAGCTCAAGTTCGACTGTGACTTTCCCTTCGGTGGTAAACTTAATGGCATTGTTGGTTAGGTTAAGCAGTACTTGGCCAATTCGCAGTGGGTCACCTACAAGTTGGTCGGGTATATCTTCATCTACGATAAGCTCTAAATCCAGCCCCTTAGCTTCGACATTAACGGAAATAATGTCTGTTAAATTCGAGAGTACCTCTTTCAAACTGAAAGGAATATGTTCGATTTCAAGCTTGCCTGCTTCAATTTTTGAAAAGTCTAGGATGTCATTAATAATTCCTAACAAGTTGGAAGAGGCCATACGGATTTTTTGTAAATAATTGGCTAGTTGGACATCCTGGTTCCTGCCCAATGCAAGATCAGTGAAGCCGATGATGGCATTCATGGGGGTACGGATTTCATGACTCATATTCGCAAGGAATAGACTCTTTGCCTCGGTTGACGCTTGCGCCATGCGTTGTTGTTTTTCAGCTTGCTGACGCTTTTTGGTTTCAGTGATGTCCGCCATGGCGCCTTCAAAGTGCATAGGCATGCCGTTTTTGTTAAAAATCTTTTGGATAGAAATGCTTACCCAACGTATTTCATCTGTGGAAAGCTTTATGCTTGTCTCGAACCCCGATAATGAGTTATCTCTTTCTAATAGTGCTTTGAATTTTTTTTGTTCACTCGTTGAGAGACAGGCGAGAGAAAATGCAACATGAGGTTGCGCTAGAAGCAGGTCTATATCATCACACCCTATTATTTGAGCAAAGGCTTTGTTGGCACTGACTAGCTGCCCAGACAAATCTACCTGAAAAATACCTTCCATTGCATTTTCAAATAATGATCGGTATTTTTTTTCTGCATTCTTTACTGCATTCAGAGAAAAAGCTTGTTCTGCTTCGTGCTTTTTCTTTTCTTGGAAAAAACGGTCAGATTGTGCCAATGTTAAAAATATCGATATACAAGCAAATCCGAACTCCTGGCCCCATACTGCCAACAAATTAGAAGGAAGTAGACCAAGTGATTTCAATGCGAAGGTCACGGCACCAACGAAAAGCGCCATCCAGCCAAGTAAATAATAGCGGGCAGACTTGTTGCCTTTGGAGAAACTAATAGCGCCAGCAATAAACCCTGTAATGGATGTGACGATGGCGAATACCGTACTCACTCTAATCACTATGCTATAGCTCAATATTAACGAAAGAATGCTGACCAGTAAGCAAAAAGAGCCGATTCCTATTATTACTTTATCGAAAACAGGTGCAATCTTTTTTAAATCAAGGAACTCTCGGCTATAAAACAGGGCAAATCCGAAACAGATATTTAAAAAAACGGGCACAGTAATACTTTGTAACCATAAACCGTTAGGCCAAATATACTGAAAAGCAAAACCATTCAGGCTCATTGAATAGCCGAGCGAGCCAAATATACCGATAGCAATAAAAAGTTACATGCGTTCACGTAGGAAAACCGCATTGATTAAACAATAGATAGTGGCAAGAAAGATGACACCATAAATTAAACCAAAGATAAGCAGTTTTCCATCCATGATTTCGGAAAAAGTATTTTTAGGAAGCATGTTCAATGCGATATACATTGAACTTTCTGTTTTAAAACGTAAATAGAAGGTTTGCGTTGATTTTGCAGGTGACGTTATAGGAAAGGCAACGTTACGATATTCAATGGGCCTTTCGTGGAAAGGATATTTATCGCCCGCAAGAATTTTATTGTACTGATTGTTTTCAGTTTCTTGATAAAACTCAATAAAATCTATAATGGGGTAATCAACTTCTAAAATCCAAGCTTCATTAAACGCTTGCTTGTTTTCTACAGTGAAACGTACCCAATAAATTGCATCGGTAAATCCGCCGATTATGTTATCACCTTCAACCTGACGCCAGGCATCAGACTTTTGTATTTCTTTAAAGCTTAATTTGCCTTCTGTATCTACGATAAAGTCCATATAAGACCCAAGCGCCTGAGCGTGTGTTTCTTTATTTAAAACTACGGTACGATCATTAGACGAGCTAAATGTCTGTCCTTGCTCTGCAGAAACGTGGTGTGAAAGGAATACAATAGAAAACAAGAAAGGCAGATATAAGGAGCTACGAAGCCATTGGGTAAAAAACAAATAAAGCATAATGAATAGTTTCTCTCTTTGCCGTTTGATCACTGTTAATAGGCTAATCTTCAGTATAGTGAGTGATCTTTTTTTTGCCTGCGTTCTTCCTGATTAATAAAAAATGGCTACTAGTTTCTATGCATTTTTGGTCTAAACTGAAACGGATAATTGAATACATAAAGTTATTG
>JBFJZQ010000315.1:0-4078 GCA_041622015.1 Oleiphilaceae bacterium | reverse complement strand
TTGACGATTGATGATTTTGGCTCAGGTTACTCCTCCTTAAGCTACCTCAAGAGTTTGCCTGTAGATACACTAAAAATTGATCAATCATTTGTTTACGATATCCCAGAAGATCTTAATGCAATGGAAATTGCTTCAGCAGTCATCGCCATTGCCCATAAACTAAACCTCAGAGTAGTGGCTGAAGGCGTAGAAAATATTGACCAAAGAGACTTCCTTGTGATTAACGGCTGTGACTTTGCACAAGGCTACTTCTTCAGCAGACCTTTATCCTGCATACAAATGCATGCTTTTTTTGATAGCTGTGAACGCCACACAGCTTAATTGTAATAAACTGTAAACCCACATAACTTATGTGACAGCATAGGCTCTTTTTACGCTACCTAATTCGCGTTACATTTCTTAACATCGTGTATAATTACACTACATTCGATGATAGGAAAAGAAAATGGTAGACGCTCTTCTTTATACCTCGCAAATAAGTTTAATTGGTTTAATGTCACTAATGCTTTATCGCATTAAAAGTTTATATGTTAATAGCTACCCCGAGCACGAAAGCCATGCTAATACTATTCTTAAACATATAATTGAAAAGGATATTAGGGTTTGTGATGAGTATGAAAAGAAGATGGAGTGCCTGAAACAAGCACAAATTTTTTCAGGTGTGCAAATGCTCGACATCAAAAGAAACTATGGCAACCTCCATCAACAAAATATGTCCTGGCTGCGCGAAGCTATTAGCTTATATTTGATTGGTGCTGTGGATTACATCGGCAAAGATGCTCGCTGTAGCACTCCTACTAGAAAAGAATTAATTACATTAGTATTAAAATCTAACCTTAAGCTATCTGAGGACATTTCTAGTCTATATTTTACTGAAGCTTTATATAGAAAATTTAGCAGCGAAAAAGATTTAATGGTACGAGCTGGAGCAAAAGCAGCTAAAGCTTGGATTAAGACAAAAGAAATACAATCCGATCTGACACTTAGCCACCAATTAAATGACTGGGGGGTATTTGCTTGATATATTTTTTGCCTAGATTTTATTCTAGGCAAAAAAGCTTCGATAATTTTTAACCTAAAAACAATTCCCAGTTTCGCCCTAGGTTGATTAACTCAGCATTGTCAGACTTACCTATATCGGAAACTCTAACAGCTGATATTTCAGGTCTACTCCATTCACCCTTTTCACTTCTGCTCATAGAGTCTAAGTTAACTGAACGAACTTGATAGAGCACTTGGTCATAAATCACTTTTGACCGATGAGAAATACCATAAACAAAACGGCAATAATCTAATTTCAAACTGTATAAACTTTTTTCAGTTTTATTTATTTTCTGAATGAGAACATTTTTCAGACCATCGGCATATTCCATACTGCTTTCCTATTTATTGTTATTTGCCACCAAGGTTGAAGATAAAATATCAATCCAGAGTATAAAAAGTAGTTAAAATCTGTTCAAGTAGAAAGTTGGCATTTTATAACAAAGGTTTTAAGTAATTAACCATCTCTTCTACTGTAACAGAATGATTTAAGACCCTCGTTAATTCTCCCTGAGCATTTATTAAATAATAATAAGCACTATGATCTACTACGTAATCATTCGCGAAATCTTCTACAGCTCCGCCATTAATTGCACTATGCCTTAAAAAACCACCATAAGCCGTAATAACCTTCTGAATCTGCTCTATGTCACCACTTAAAGGAATAATATTTGTATGAAAAAAAGAAACGTATTCAGATAACCTTTGAGGTGTATCGCGTTTTGGATCGAGGGTGATAAATAATACCGGGACAGAGGAAAACTCATCAGAACTATTTAGTACATCCCTTATAACAGCTAATCCGACTGGACATACATCTGGGCAAGATGTGTATCCGAAATACAATATTACTGGCCTACCTCTCAACTGACTCAACCTAAAAGGTTGATTATTGGATGAAAGTTCAAAGTCTCCTGCTTTTAAATATTGCGACCTGATATCCTTTTCAACGCTTACAGGCTTGGAAAAGAGCATATAAAACAGATAAGAAACTAATACAATAAGTACCAAACTGAACGTTATAACGAATTTTTTAAAGTACAAACGAATGCTCCTTCATTTAAATTTTGCTCTACTTTGAATAAGCCTTTAACTGAAACTGTACCAAAATTAAATGATTTTCATGCATAAATTCAGCGTTTAACACCCAGATCATTTGTGGGTTTAGAGAGCAGACCGGGATCATCCCCTTGTAAAGAATAGTACTTGGCAATGATTCACTTTTGTTAGAAACAGGCTGCATATAATGCTTACCCATCTCCATATCTCTGCCCTCAAACCAAATTTTTATTTTCATATTGCTATCGAATCCATCAACCCGCATAGACAGCATTTCCATTACCAAAAGTCTTTTAGGTTGAAGCGTGAAGCTAATTTCTTGGTTATTTGGGAGAGATACAACACATGATCGACGATCTAATTGGCAGGTACTAGAGATAATGTTTGCTTGATGAGAAGATTCCTGCTTTTTAGTATTAAATATAACCATCAGTGATATTAAAGCAAAGAGTGCAAACAGCGCTAAAAGTATTTTACGCACCACTTGCTACTTGACTAGAACTGGCTTCAAATTGACGAAGAGTTTGTTCAATTTTCATCAAGTTTTCATCCATGCTCAACTTTTCAGATTTAGAGCTAAAACAAAATTCAACACCGTAATTGAAACGACTATGATGCTTTTCTTTATAGCGGACATAACCGCGCAAAAGAGGTATAGAAACTTCCGAATTTCCTTTTAATAACTTTAAGGATAAAGAAACTTCATCACCTAACTCATAAGCTTCGTCTGTTTGTATTCCCATGCCATAACGACTGAAATCAAATGGCACCACTGAAATCCATTCTTTTTTAAGTAAGCCGCGACGAATAAAAACACGTGACTCTAATTTCAGCCAATTCTGCCTATGAAGCCTTCGTCTTTCTTTATTCATCGTCACTCATTTACTAGTCTGATTTGATAGGTGACTCTGCGGCCTTCAACACGTTTCCCTGCCGTAGAATATATATTTGATGTAGGTGGCTCGTTACCAATATTTCCCATATTAGCCACAATAATCTGATCCACTGCACTTTCGAGATATACTGTTTTTTCATCTTTATGAAGAACATCAAACACCAGATAGCCGTTTTTCTTAGCTATTTCTGCACAACGCTTAAGCGTAAAGCGATGTATTGTATCCCAGTCTGTCTTAGCGCTTTCAGTATATTCAACATAATAGATATTCTTCTTCACATGCGCATCACGGTAACCCGAAGGTCCCCCATCTGCTGCATGATAAGTCACTGCACAACCGGAAATCGTCAGAAGAAGAGCTAATAAAAAACACGTTCTTAGGCGCTGAAATACATCCATTTAATTATTGCTCATACATAAGATTAGCGACCATAATTCTATTTATTAAATTAAGTATACTAGAACAATCCTATAAGCCCAACTTCAAGCTTGGAATTTTATCAAAATGTCCAATTTGAAAATTAAAATGAAGATGAAGATCCAATATCAAGCACGGTAAGTCCGCCCATGACTTATTAACCACAACTAAAGACAGAACTTCTAGATAATTTTAAATTAAGCCATACAAGGCTTTCGAATAATCTTGATTAATATTAGAAATAATTGCATAACACACTTTCTAACATCACAGGAAAGAACTGAAGGATTAATATGAATTATGAGAATGTCGTTTTTGCAGGAGGTGGAAACCGCTGTTTCTGGCAGGCTGGAGCATGGAAAACATTAGAAAGGCATATAGATTCTGTACCAAAAAATATTGCCTCGGTCAGCGCGGGTTCTGCAATATCATGCGCCCTCTTTTCTAATAGCTTTGAAGCAGTATTCGATACCACCTTAAAAGTTATGACAGATAATAAAAAAAACAGATATTGGAAAAATCTATTTAACAGTGAGCCAATTCACCCTCATCATCGCCTATATCAATTTATTATTGAAACATCTATTGATCAAATAGGTTTAACCACTCTAAAGCAAGGACCTAATAATCACATATTGGTGGCACGTATTCCTTTTTGGTTAGGC
>JBFJZQ010000314.1:0-4085 GCA_041622015.1 Oleiphilaceae bacterium | reverse complement strand
CACCTAAAGACAAAGGCGGTTCTGAAAAAATGGGTGTTGCTATCGGTAAAATGGTTGCAGAAGATCCATCTTTCCGTGTTGAAACAGATGAAGATTCTGGTGAAACAATCCTTAAAGGTATGGGTGAACTTCACCTAGATATCAAAGTTGATATCCTTAAGCGTACTTACGGTGTAGATCTTGTTGTTGGTAAGCCTCAAGTTGCATATCGCGAGACAATCACAAAAGATGTTGAAGACTCTTATACCCACAAGAAGCAGTCTGGTGGTTCTGGTCAATTCGGTAAGATCGATTACCGCATCAAGCCAGGCGAACAAAATACTGGCTTCACCTTCAAGTCTACAGTTGTAGGCGGTAACGTACCTAAAGAATTCTTCCCAGCTATTGAGAAAGGCTTCAAAGGCATGATGGCTGAAGGTCCTTTAGCGCGCTTCCCAGTACTAGATGTTGAAGTTGAACTGTATGACGGTGGTTACCACGCAGTTGACTCATCAGCAATCGCTTTTGAAATTGCTGCTAAGGGCGCATTCCGTCAGTCTATGCCTAAAGCTGGCCCACAACTTCTTGAACCAATCATGAAAGTTGATGTATTTACACCAGAAGATCACGTTGGTGATGTTATTGGTGACTTAAACCGTCGCCGTGGCATGATCAAAGATCAAGAAGCTGGCGTAACAGGCGTTCGTGTTAAAGCAGACGTTCCACTTTCTGAAATGTTTGGTTATATCGGCCACCTACGTACAATGACGTCAGGTCGTGGTCAGTTCTCTATGGAGTTCGCTCACTACGCACCCTGTCCTTCGAATGTAGCTGAAGAAGTTATAGCTGCTGCAAAAGCTAAAAGAGAAGCAGAAAAGAAATAGTTAAACTAATCTTTTCTTAAAAAGGCGGGCTTGTCCCGCCTTTTTTTGTTAAACATTAAGGATTGAACATACTAGAGACAAGAAAAATCTATCGCCTCGAACTCGACATTTATTTTAAATTTAATTCACGACTTAAGCCGACTGCCCCACTCTAGAAACACTCGAGTACGTATTTCAGACGAACGACATCCTTATTTTATTCACGATAATTTAGCCCTATATTCACTCCCTCCCGCACACACTCAAACCTTCCAGTGAAAACACCACTTCAAACTTTTCTATGAATACCGGCGATTTTCCATCCCTTTAGTTACATGAAGACTGATTCGACGTTTAAAATTCATCTCTGAACAAAGTTTTGAGCTTAGAATTAGAGTTTGGTTGTTCGATAAGATCTGGTACTGGCAGGAATAGTCATTCGTTGAATCGTGTGTTCACATCTTTTTCATAGTGGGTTTTATAGTAGGTCAGACCATGCTTTTTCATTATTCTCTCGATAATACCGCTTTCTTCTAGGATCTTATAACCCTCATTGAAGTCGGCCATCTTTTGTTCATGGAAAGGGCTCTTTTTCGAAAAGCAGATATAGAAATCTTTGCGCTCTAAAGGGGGGTAGGCCATCTCAAATGTTTGACGTATTTGATCAGGGTTTGGAAGCTTTTCGATAATGCTATGAGCTATATTCTTATCAATAAAAATCAAAGGAAAACGCCCTACGATCAGCTTCTTAATATTTATGGTGTCAGAAACTGCATATTCTTTAATTTTCGTAATATTTGGATTTTCGTCAAAATCGACCGTATTGACATACTCATTGACCACGCCGATTTTCCAGTTTTTCTCGATGAACTGCCTGGCCAAGTCATCAAAATCTGTGTAATTGAGATCAAATGATTTTCTCTTGTAAAATCCGACGGGGCCACCTGGAAATGGCACACTGAATCGATAGTGCTTTGCTCGTTGCGGCATGAAATATTCCGGAACAATGCCGTCATAGTACCCCGTCCGGCCATATACCACCGCTCTCGCCCAAGGCACAAACTCAATAATAACATCCTCTTTTTTGTAGCCCATTGCCATAAAGGCCCCCTCTACGACCTCGGTGACATATCCATTGTTTTTTAGATTGGGGCCCACGTAGGGCTCCCAGTCCAGAGATGCTAGGAATACTTTCTTCTCATAGGCTGAAGAGGTGCCGATATTAAACAATAAAGTTAAAATAACAAAAATATAGAATTTTATTGGCATCAATCCGCCTTGGTCATGGTTTCTGTCTTACCTTTCCTGAACATTGAAAGTACATAATGGTTCAGGTAGTCAAGTTATCCTAAGAAAGTATTGGGGGGAAGACTTAAGATCATATAACTATAGATCCGAACTCTAACATCATCAAAAACACCCCAGCAGTGCAGCCCCTTAAAAACAAGCGTCTCTTGCTTGCGCCACTAACGTTGGAAGCAGAATGGGCCCCGTTAAACAAATTAGGCCCGCTTCGGATTTACCAATCTACGCATTATATTTTAAGAAATGCAATTATCCTCTGCGCCCTGCCACTAGGCACTTTCTTTTATAAAATTCAATAAGGCTTTATTACTTGGATATTTTTGAAGTAACTCAACAAGTCTCTTGGCGGCCTCTATAGGTTTAAGGTCGGTAAGCGTCCTGCGTAAATCCCTTATACTTTCGAGATCTTTCGGGTTTAGCAGCAGCTCTTCACGACGTGTGCTACTTTTAGGAATATCCAGTGCAGGAAAAACACGCAGACTCGCAACATCCCTGGATAAAACTATTTCCATATTCCCTGTGCCTTTAAACTCCTCAAATATCACTTGATCCATTTGGCTACCAGTATCAACTAATATGGTCGCGAGTATGGTGAGTGATCCACCGTTTTCAATCTTTCTCGCTGCACCAAACATTTTCCGCGGTATTTCCAGGGCTCTTGCATCAAGCCCACCAGACATAGTACGACCGCTACTCTTTCGCTCTGCATTATGTACTCGTGAAAGCCTTGTAAGAGAATCGATGACAATCATGACGTTGTGACCCTCACCCGCTTCTTGGATGGCAGTATTAAGAAGGTCATTTGCCACACGAACGTGTTGCTCATAACTATCATCTGAAGATGATGCATGCACTGTGGCTGGTACGCTACGTTTAAAATCAGTTACTTCTTCTGGTCGCTCGTCAATCAGCAAGGCATAAAGCTTTATCTCGGGATAAGCTTCTCCCACCGCCTGACAAATATGTTTTAACATGGTGGTTTTACCGCAGCCTGGTGGTGCAACAATCAAACCTCGCTGCCCCATGCCAATTGGCGCAATCAAATCAATTGCTCTTGCGGTGAATTGCTCAGAACCTGACTCTAAGCGGATATTTTGAAACGGGTTAATAGCTACGCCATTTAAAAAACGCGTGCGAGGATCTTTCTCAGAGTCAGCATTGACAACTTCATCAACTTGCTTGGTATCTATATTTTTTTTTACTTTCAAACTTAATGTATTTCTCGTCATAGTATCGCTTTATAGCCCTAGAGAATTAAATAGTTTTTTTGAACGTAGCTAATAATTTATCAGCCTTGCTTGTTTACTGATATTTCATAATGCACGATTATGCTCTCTTTCTATAGCTTTAGGTGGTAAAGCGCAATATAAAAATGGGCCGCTTTAGAGGCCATGCTTTAATTCTTAGAACCAGATAAATGATAAGAGTCAGGCCATTTGCCCCCTCCCTAAGAAGCACGGGATAACGGAAACTATAGTTGAATGTTTTATTAATACGCACTCTCGTGGTTTGACTTTGCACTTTAGGCACTAAGTGTTAGCTAGTGCCTATGCGCTCTAGTGGGAACCTGAGTTTCGGTATCTCAGAGTTTATTCTGACTTTCCAACTAGAAATACCACTAGTAAAATGCGGCTACTGCAACGATACACTATTTGTTGTTAGAACCTTAGCCATAGCACTTGCAGCAGCAATACCTAGGGTTTTAGTTAAACGTTCAAAAGGGTCTGGCTGTGGCGTGAAATCTACAATTTCTTCTGCACCAACAATATCCCTTGCTACAAACCCTGCACTGCCTAAACCATCAATTAAGCCCATCTCCAAGGCCTGCTCTCCATTCCATATTAAACCAGAGAATGTCGTATCAGTTACTTTAAGCCTGTCACCACGACCTTCTTTTACCTTTGATATAAACTGATCATGTGTACTTGAGAGAACTGT
>JBFJZQ010000313.1:0-4086 GCA_041622015.1 Oleiphilaceae bacterium | reverse complement strand
TTTATGTATGTGTTTTATGTGTGGTCTAAATGAGAGCTGAAACTTTATAGGGTGCGCTTGCGCACCATAAACTAGGAAGTATTTTCATTTGGTGCGCAAGCACACCTTATAGCTATAATAAAAGCCAGTAGGGTAGATTATTTGTAAGGGTGTGGTCATTTTAAATGAAGTATTTGTAATAGGTGTTTGTATGGCGGGGGTAATAAAGGGGGATCGTAACTATAAAAAAAATTGGCTCCCCGAGCTGGGCTCGAACCAGCGACAAACGGATTAACAGTCCGCTACTCTACCAACTGAGTTATCGGGGAGCGACATAGAAAAGCGCTAAGTGCTTAACTAAGGCCGCGTATACTAATAAGCTAAGCGGCCTTGGTCAAGTCATAATCGCTTTAAACTAGAACTTTTTTTAGTCTTGCGATTGCTGCTTCAAGAACTTCCATGCTGGTTGCAAAACTTAAGCGCATACAACCAGGTGCACCAAAGGCAGAACCAGGTACTAATGCTACGCCTGCTTCATTCAAAATGTATTCAGCCATTTCGATATCATCTTTGGTGTTAGGGTTAGCGTCTATTGCTGCTTGAAAGTTTGGAAACGCATAAAAGGTTCCGTCACCCTTGATGCATTCAACGCCAGGAAGGCTGTTTAATGCTTCAACTAAATAGTTGTGGCGTTTTTCAAAGGCTACAACCATGTCGGCGACGCATTCTTGCGGGCCGTTCAGTGCTTCAACGGCTGCTGCTTGAGATATGGAGCAGGGGTTTGAAGTGCTTTGAGATTGGATTTTCTTCATTGCAGCAATGATTTTTTCTGGTCCTGCTGCGTATCCAATTCGCCAGCCAGTCATTGAATAGGCTTTAGAGACACCGTTAAGTACAAATGTACGGTTATATAGCTCAGGACAGGCATTCAATATATTTACAAAGTTATTGCCAGCCCAAAGGATATGCTCGTACATATCATCCGTTACAATATAAACATGTGGGTATTTTTTTAGAACTTCGCCAATTTCTTTGAGTTCTTCCAGAGAATAGGCGATGCCCGTAGGATTTGAAGGGCTGTTTAGGACAACAACTTTAGTTTTGTCTGTAATTGCACTTTCAATTTGGCTTGCAGTTACTTTAAAACGGTTTTCTAGCGTTGTTTCAAGTATAACGGGCTTGCCTTCTGCGATTAGTACCATGTCAGGATAAGATACCCAATATGGCGCGGGTATGATGACTTCATCCCCTGGATTGAGCATAGCTAAAGATAAGTTGAAGAAACTTTGTTTGCCGCCAGACGAAACCAAAATCTGACTTGCTTCGTAAGTTAAATTATTCTCACGCTTGAACTTAGCAATAATCGCCTTTTTAAGTGCCGGGGTGCCGTCGACAGCGGTATATCGTGTCTGGCCTTCATTGATAGCCTTAATTGCAGCTTCTTTTATATGAAGTGGTGTGTCGAAATCCGGTTCACCCGCGCCCAGGCCAATAATATCTTTGCCTGCTGCTTTTAGTTCATTAGCTTTATTGGTGACGGCTAACGTTGGTGAGGGTTTGATTAATTGAACTCGATTAGAGAGTGCTGAGTTTGATACTGCTGTGTTGGATAGTTGTACGTCCAAAACTGTTTCCTCAATCAGGAATAAGTGATCACCTTGCGGTGTTTAGGTGGTTATTTGTGTGTCGAATTTTGCTAATGTAGCGACAATTCAATAACCGGCTTTGCGCTGTATTAACTAGCGTGATTCCGAATACTCGCGAAGATTATTGTTTATTCAGTTAAATCTGTGTATTCAGTGAAATCGGGAAATTATAACATCTAATATCGGTATACGAAATCATCATGACAAAGGAATTTAAAGTTCATTCAAAATTTAAACCTGCAGGTGACCAGCCTACAGCAATAAAAGGCTTGGTTCAGGGATTGAATGACGGCCTGATGTATCAAACATTACTTGGTGTAACAGGTTCAGGTAAAACCTACACGATAGCTAATGTTATTGAAGAGGTTCAAAGACCGACAATCATCATGGCGCATAATAAGACACTTGCGGCGCAACTTTACGGCGAGTTTAAAGCCTTCTTTCCGAACAATTCAGTTGAGTACTTTGTTTCTTACTATGACTACTACCAGCCTGAAGCTTTCGTGCCTTCCTCTAATACATTTATTGAGAAAGATGCCTCGGTAAATGAACATATTGAGCAGATGAGGCTCTCAGCAACAAAGGCGCTGATGGAAAGAGACGATGCTATTATCATTGCAACAGTCTCTGCTATTTATGGCTTGGGCGATCCTGAGTCCTATCTAAAAATGATGTTGCATCTCGATAGGGGAGAGCAAATAGGCCAGAGAGCTATTTTGAAGCGCTTAGCGGAAATCCAGTATACGAGAAACGATGTCGAGCTTCATCGTGCAACGTATCGGGTCAGAGGCGATGTTATTGATGTTTTTCCGGCTGAGTCTGAGAAAGAAGCGATTAGGATTGAATTATTTGATGATGAAGTCGAGAACCTAAGTTTCTTTGATCCATTGACCGGTGAAGTCATTAGAAAAGTACCACGCGTGACGATTTATCCGAAGTCTCACTATGTTACCCCAAGGCAAGCCATATTGGATGCTGTCGAAGGTATTAAGTCTGAACTAGCAGATCGCTTAAAATTTTTAAGAGATAACGATAAGCTAGTTGAAGCACAAAGGCTTGAAGAGCGGACACGCTACGATACTGAGATGATGACTGAACTGGGTTATTGTAATGGTATTGAGAACTATTCCAGATATTTGTCTGGCCGCAAAAATGGTGCCGCACCGCCAACCTTATTCGATTATCTCCCCAAGAATGCTTTACTGGTTATTGACGAATCCCATGTCACGATTCCGCAAATAGGGGCCATGTATAAAGGTGACCGTTCTAGAAAAGAGACATTGGTTGAATATGGTTTCCGATTACCTTCAGCCTTGGATAATCGCCCAATGCGCTTTGATGAATGGGAAAGAATCGCACCACAAGCCATATTTGTTTCTGCCACACCGTCAGTTTATGAGGCAGAGCATGCCGATAATATTGTTGAGCAAGTGGTACGACCAACCGGCTTGCTCGATCCAGTGATCGAGGTTAGACCTGCTTCGACACAAGTAGATGATCTTTTGTCAGAAATTCATAAGGCTGTGAATAAAAAAGAGCGTGTACTGGTGACGACTCTCACTAAGAGGATGTCTGAGGATTTAACGGACTTCTTAATGGAGCATGGTGTGCGTGTTCGTTATCTTCACTCTGATATCGATACTGTTGAACGAATCGAAATTATTCAAGATTTGCGCAAAGGTGTATTTGATGTTTTGGTTGGCATTAATTTACTCAGAGAAGGTCTGGATATGCCCGAGGTCGCTCTGGTGACCATACTCGATGCCGACAAAGAAGGTTTTTTACGTTCAGAGCGGTCCCTTATTCAGACAATTGGGCGTGCCGCTAGAAATGTAAACGGGCGGGCGATTCTCTACGGAGATAAAATAACCGGCTCCATGAAAAAGGCGATGGATGAAACTGCACGTCGTCGAGAGAAGCAAATTCAATTTAATGAACTTCATGGGATCACTCCTCAAGGTTTAAATAAAACTATTGTGGATATTATGGAAGGGGCGGTGCTTACTCCTGGAAAGCGTCGTCAAAGTTTATCGAAAGTAGCAGAACAAGATTTTGGTTATGATGTTCAATTATTAGCAAGAACTCCAGATGAATTACGCAAAGAAATCGTCAAGTTAGAAAATGAAATGTATGAGGCAGCAAAAAGCTTAGAATTTGAAAAAGCGGCCTCTATTCGTGATCAGGTTTCGACATTGAAACAACGTCTTTTAATGTGATAAATAGGATGTATATTTAAAGAGTGTCAAAAAAACGACAATTTTATGCACACTTTTATTTTTCACTTGAAAGTCAACACAACAATTGACATATTATCAAAAAAATAGATAAAAACATTTAAGTTATTGAAAAATATAGATAAATTAATTGATTAAAAAATGATCAGTTTGTTCCTAGCTACCATGGTTAAAGGGATTTGAGAGACTGTAAAAAGGTTTTCAACAAAGTTATCCACAGATTTAGT
>JBFJZQ010000312.1:0-4090 GCA_041622015.1 Oleiphilaceae bacterium | reverse complement strand
GCAATACCTCATAGTCGATTAGATAATCTTCAACAAGTTATTGGGTGTTTATTCACACTGAAAGAAAAAATTGATTTTGATGCCATCGACAACAAGCCAGTCGATATATTATTTGTACTAATAGTGCCGCTTGAAGCAACAAGTGAGCATCTCGAGCTTTTAAGCCAAATAGCTGAAAAATTTAACAAAGCAGAATTTTGTGAAGAAATACGCTCTGCAACTTCAGGCCAGGATCTCTATAAGAAAGTAATTGGCTTAGTTTGACATTAATCCATAAAATAGAGGTAATCGTGCCTATTTCTTAATAAGTTGGTATTTCTATGAAACTAGTCATTGTCAGTGGTCGTTCAGGTTCTGGAAAAAGTACTGCTCTTCATGTTCTTGAAGACCTTGGCTTTTACTGTATTGATAACTTGCCAGTTGGCCTGTTATTAGAGCTGGGAAAGCAAGCATTCAATGGCACGGACAAAAGACTAGATAATATCGCCGTCAGTATTGATGCCAGAAACCTTCAAAATGGTATCGATACATTTCCAGCATTTTATGAAGCGCTACAACATGAGTCTGTTCAAATAGATATTATCTATCTTGATGCGCATAGTGACACGCTTTTAAAAAGATTTCACGCAACTCGTAGAAAACATCCTCTAAGCGACTCGTCACATTCGTTAACTGAAGCAATAGAAAGCGAGCGTGATCTGCTCGTACCTCTGGCAAGCAAAGCTGATCTTGTCATCGACACCACGCACCTTTCACTTTATGAGCTTAGAGACTTAATTAAAGTACGTGTTTCTGGCAGAAAATCACAAGAACTGGCTTTGTTATTTCAATCATTTGGTTTTAAACATGGCGTGCCTAGTGACGCGGATTACGTATTTGATGTTAGATGTCTCCCTAATCCGTATTGGGATCCAAAATTAAGAACCTACACAGGTTTGGATAAGCCAATAGTGGATTTTCTTAAAAACCAAGAAGACACCAAAACAATGAAAGCTGACATAATTGCTTATCTCGAAAAATGGTTACCTAAGTTTCAAGACTCAAATAGAAGCTATATGACTGTTGCCATAGGATGTACAGGAGGCCAGCATCGCTCCGTATATATATGTCAGGAACTAGGAACATACTTTAAAGAGCGCTTCGACAGCGTTCAAATCCGTCACAAGGAGTTAACGGGAGTTGAAAAAAAGCATCTTGAATAATGCGCTATTTCCAAAATAAGGTATACTTCCGTAAAATATTGATTTTCAACAGGTCTTTAAATGCTCTCTGAAAATATTGTCATCATAAATAAACTCGGATTACATGCCCGAGCTGCAGCTAAATTTGTAAGTACCTCAACACGTTTTGAGAGTAAGGTTAAAGTTTCAAAAGACGGCAGAACGGTTGACGGTAAAAGTATTATGTCAGTGATGATGTTAGCTGCCAGTTGTGGCACAACCATTAACATTAACACTGAAGGCCCTGATGAAAACGAAGCACTCCAAGCAATCAAAGACTTAATTAATGACAAATTTGGCGAGGGTGAATAAGAATAATTTGCAAGTAATACACGTTTAACACCTTTCAACTGAAACTGTAACGCCCGTCACCACAAAAGACTTTGTTAGTTATCACAGTCAATCAATAGTTTATATTTGGATCTTGCGAGCAATGGTTAGTCAATACAAGCCAACTAAAGAAGAATCGAAATTCAAGAGTATTAATGATGCGCTTGAGTCAGGTTCCATGAAACAGTTGGCTAGGATTGTAAATAAAGGTCTCAATACTAGTGATATTGCTCATCTAATAGAATCTTCTCCGCCGAAAGAAAGAAACTTAATCTGGCGTATCTTAGAAGTTGAGCTTCGTGGTGAGGTATTACAATATCTAAGTGATGATATTCAATCCTATTTCCTAAGCAAATTAAACCCACAAGAAGTATTAAGTGTTACTGAAGACCTTGACACTGATGATGTAGCTGACATTCTCCAGCAATTACCCGAAACGGTAATACAAGAAGTTCTCGACTCCATGGATAGTCAGGATCGAGTACGGATTGAGAAAGTTCTTCTCTACCCTGAAGATACAGCTGGCGGTATGATGAATACCGACACGGTAACTATCCGGGCTGATATAACCATCGATGTAGTACTTCGTTACCTGAGAAGACACCGAACTCTACCAGACATGACCGATCAACTCTTGGTTGTTAGCAGGAAGGATGAATTAATTGGCTCCTTACCTATCAATAAATTATTAGTTTCCAACCATAGTGCTACGGTCAGAGAGGTAATGGAAACCGACATTGCCTCTATTCATGTAAATTTAAATGAAAATGAAGTTGCTAATTTATTTGAACGCCAAGATTTGGTTTCCGCACCTGTGATCAACGATCAGGGGCTGCTTTTAGGTCGTATCACAATTGATGACGTGGTCGATGTTATCCGAGAAGGTGCAGATCATTCACTCATGAGTATGGCAGGCTTAGGCGAAGAAGAGGATACATTCGCACCCATCAGGCTTACCTCGCAGCGCCGCGCCATCTGGTTAGGAATAAACCTTATTACAGCATTTATTGCTTCTTTTGTTATTGGTTTGTTCGAAGGTACCATTGAAAAAGTGGTGGCACTAGCAGTACTAATGCCTATTGTAGCAAGCATGGGAGGGGTTGCTGGAAGCCAGACCTTAACACTTGTTATTAGAGCAATGGCTGTAGGACAAATTAGTAGGACTAACTTATCTTGGCTACTTAATAGAGAATTCTTCGTAGGCGCTATTAACGGCTTATTATGGGCTTCTGTTGTAGCGGGCATAGCCATAGTATGGTTTGAAGACTTGATTATCGGCATGGTGATCGCAGCAGCGATGGTAATAAACTTAGTCGTTGCAGCCATTACTGGCACTGTTTTACCGATATTCTTAAAATCCAGAAATATTGATCCTGCACTTGCTGGTAGTGTAATCTTAACCACCGTCACCGATGTGGCAGGATTTCTTTCATTTTTAGGCCTTGCCACCTTGGCATACGGTTTTTAACTTTCGAGACTTTCATGCAAGAAGATTTAGATCAAAATTTTGAAAATAACGACTATGGCGATGAAGAAGAATTCATAATCAGTAAGTCTCAGATCAAAAGAGAAATGGCTGCTTTGCAGGACTTAGGCAAAAAGCTGATCGACCTCAAAGAAAGCCAATTAGCGAAGATGCCAATTAGTGATGAACTCTTAAGAGCAGTAAAAGAATCTAGGAATATCACTCAACGGGAAGCGATACGCCGACACCTTCAATTCATCGGTAAGTTAATGCGCGATCAAGACTCTGAAGCAATTCAGTATGCCTTAGATGAGTTTGACTCTAGCAGCCAACGCTTCACTCAAACAATTCATGAATTAGAAGTATGGCGCACTAGACTGATTGAAGAGTCAGGCGAAGTAGTCACGGAATATATAGCAAAGTATCCAAAAACCGATGTTCAGCACATTCGTCAGTTAATAAGAAATGCGATTAAAGATCAGAAGAACAATAAAAATACTGGTGCAGGAAAAAAATTATTCCAGTATTTGCGGGACAATAATAAGAAACACGAAATGTAAAACAATGACGGGCCTTAAAGTCGCTTGTGAGCTAGCAAGTTCATAGATTGACGGACCTTTTCGATATAATCAAAATCTAAGCTCGCTGAGCATACCCCAGGACTATCCTGAAGCGAGCATAGAACCTCACCCCATGGATCGATAATCATACTTTTACCCCAAGTCTCCCGCGTTTGTTCCGTTTTTTCACTATAATGCGTGCCACACTGATTCGGTGCTAAAACATAACACTGTGTTTCTATAGCTCTAGCTCTTAACAATATTTCCCAGTGTGCCTTGCCTGTTTTATTTGTAAAGGCCGAAGGTACAGCAATCATCTGAGCCCCCTGTTTTCTTAGCATTTGAAAAAGCTCTGGAAATCTTAAATCGTAACAAATACTTAGGCCTAAACAATTTGATTGTACTGGTAAAGTACACACATCTGCGCCGGCAGAAAAACTATCTGACTCTTTATATGAGCCCTGATTATCACCCACTTCTACATCAAATAAATGGATTTTATCATAGCTTCCAAT
>JBFJZQ010000311.1:0-4112 GCA_041622015.1 Oleiphilaceae bacterium | reverse complement strand
GTCTTTATATATAGCCAGAACATTACCTTCTTTTAAGCCGTCGCGTTCACCGCGGTTAACAACCACCACATTATATTGACCGATATTACCGACACCGGTATTCACAGAAATCATTTTACCGCGCACATCAAAATCCGGTTTGCTCGGCATAAAGGTTGAGTTAATTACTCGATCGTCAGTATGAAGCAGACGATCACCTTGTCTGATTTCTTCATTCGATCTCAACACCGACAAGCTAAGTACTTCGTTATTCACAGAAGTCACAGCGGTAGTTGCAATTGCTTTTGCTTCTAGCCCCAGAAACTCGTTGGTATCTGGATCAATAAAATCTTTACCGGCGCGGTAAATTGCCATTTTGTCCGCGCCACCTACATCACCACGAGCAAATACAGTGTCACCTGCAGCAGTCAGCAGGTGCTGCTCCTTTCCTATTAATACATAAGGTGCGCCATTCATATCTTCAGGCTTAACAATTCTATTTTCAGATAAAAAGCTAGCAATCGCCTCAAGAGGAATCGTCGGAATGGCTGCAGAAATTGGAGTTGCTTTAACTTTAGGGCTCAACTTGACGACGCCATTTTCTGGCCCCGCATGAAGCATTGTAATTCTTGGTTGACCATCTATATATACAAGCCCAATGATATCTCCAGGATAAATCAGATGAGGGTTTGATACTTGCGGGTTTGCATGCCAAATTTCAGGCCATAACCAGGGCGACTTCAAGAACTTGCCTGAAATATCCCAAAGAGTATCGCCTTTGACAACTGTATAACGTTCAGGATAATTGTCAGCAAATTCAGGAGAAGCCCAGGCAAAACGGCTTAATATAGAAAAAACAAGGATTGAGGTGATAAAAAGCTTTCGTATCATGAGCAGCCTACATAAAATAAGTCGATAAATCTGGGTATATCATTGGATATAGAGACTTGAAGCGGCAAGACTCATAGATCGCGATGAGCCATTACATTCTTAATATCCCTAAATTGTATATTCCTAAACTATAGATCAAGATTTGAGAATTTGTACTAAATTCACTTCCATTAGATAATAGTAGCAGCGATATCGTGAATCGCACCACAATTTCAACCAGCTTTTTTAACAATTGGATACAGTAAACCTATGTCATTATTAGAAATACTTGAATATCCGGATCAACGCTTGCGAACCATAGCGAAGCCAATCAAAGAAGTAACGCCCGAAATCAACACCCTGATTGATGATATGTTCGAGACCATGTATGACGCCCCCGGCATTGGCTTGGCGGCAACACAAGTCGATCATCATCTTCAATTAATTGTTATGGATATTTCTGAAGAAAAAGACTCTCCCATGGTCTTTATCAACCCAAGCATCACTATTTTGGAGGGTGACCCAGAAAAGATGCAAGAAGGCTGCCTATCAGTCCCTGGATTTTATGAAGATGTCAGCCGAATAGAACACGTTCTAATCACAGCGCTTGATAGAACAGGACAAGCCTTTGAACTTGAAGCCCGTGGTTTGCTAGCGGTATGTATTCAGCATGAGATGGATCATTTAAACGGCAAGCTGTTTGTGGACTACCTGAGCACATTAAAACGCAATAGAATCAAAAAGAAGCTCGAGAAGCAGCACCGTAGCTTGAAATAAACTTATTGATAGCGACGACCACACCAACCCAAACCCCAACATAGAAGCGATAGTTAATTGAACATTATTTTTGCAGGCACACCGACATTTGCAGCTAAAAGTCTTGAAGCAATAATCAACCAAGGCCACAACATCATTGCTGTATATACCCAGCCCGACCGCCCCGCAGGTAGAGGTAAGAAGCTTGTCAAAAGCGATGTAAAGCTTGTTGCAGAAGAACACGACATTCCCGTCTATCAACCTGAAAAACTCACGAATTCAGATGATCAGGCAATATTCACAGCCTTGAAACCCGACTTAATGATCGTTGCCGCCTATGGCTTGTAATTACCCCCCGCCATTTTAGATGTACCGACATTTGGTTGCATTAATATTCATGCATCATTACTACCGAGATGGCGAGGCGCTGCCCCTATTCAACGCGCTATTCAAGCAGGCGATACTGAGACGGGTATCACCATCATGCAAATGGATGTAGGGCTTGATACCGGTGACATGCTGATTAAACTCAACACGCCTATTTCCGAAAATGAGACTGCGAGCAGCTTACATGATCGTTTAGCCGGAATGGGTGCTGAAGCGATTCTCGAATACCTTCGAGCATATCAAAACATTGGTGCCGAAAAACAAGACAACTCTTTAGCCTGTTACGCCAAAAAACTGAGCAAGCAAGAAGCTCAAATAAACTGGCATGATCAAGCTGATCAAATTGACAGAAATGTTCGAGCATTTAACCCTGTTCCTGTTGCCTTTTTCGAATTAGACGAGATGCGTATTCGTGTCTTTGAGGGTACAGCCCTAGATCATCAAGGCTCTGAAGAAGCGGGCACCATACTTAAAAAAGACAAACAAGGCCTATTAATTAAATGCGGTGAAGGTGCCTTCCAAATTGAATCTTTGCAACTTCCGGGTTCAAAAGCCATGCCCGTTCATGCTTTCATCAATGGCGGGAAAAACATTCTAAACCCTGGTGATATTCTGCTATCCCCTTCGCGGGAATCAAGTAAATGAGCACTGAGCATCCAAAAAAGAAGTCATTTACTAAACAGAGCAAACGCCGATCATCGAACTCTAAAAAGCAAGCTTCAAGCCCTCGTGCGCCAGACTTAAAAACAATTTCAGAAATTCGCGCACTGAGTGCTTTAATCATTTACGAAGTCTGCATAAATCAGAAATCACTCAATACCCTGCTACCTCTCACAAGCCATCAAGTTGATGAAAAGGACAGAGCATTACTACAAGAATTAGTGTTTGGCACCTGTCGTTGGCTCCTTTGGCTTAAAACCTTATACCAGCCCTCCTTAAAGAAACCGATTCACCGCAATGATTTTTTAGTTGAATGCCTGCTCTGCGTGGGTCTATACCAGTTATTATTTACCCGAATCCCCTCTCACGCCTGCCTGAACGAAACGGTTGAAGCAGCAGATATACTAGGTTTGAATCGCTTCAAAGGTTTAATTAACGCACTTCTGAGGCAGGTTTCGCAACAAAAGATCAATATAGAGGATGAAGATGTTCGCCAATGCATGAACACCATAAGCCACCCACAGTGGTTTCAGGATAAATTGAAACATAATTGGCCAGAGCAATGGCTGGGGATTTTAGAACAGAATAATCAGCACCCTCCTCTGTCATTACGAGTGAATGCTTCCTTTACGCCAGCGGAAGGAAATAAGTCATGCCAACAGGCCTACCTCGATAAATTAAACACCTTAGACATTCCAGCAAAAGCTTCTTTAATAAGCTCCTATGGTGTCATTTTAGACAAAGCTTGCGCGGTGCAAAATCTGCCGGATTTTGCAGAAGGTGGCGTCAGCGTTCAAGATGAAGCCGCTCAGTTAAGCAGTGAGTTATTAAATTTAAAGCCCAATCAACATGTTTTAGATGCCTGTGCAGCACCCGGTGGCAAAACGTGCGCCATGCTCGAAAAAGAACCGTCACTTTCAGTGCTCGCTCTCGACTCTGATGCTCTCAGAGCTGAGCGAATAAGAGAGAACTTGACTCGCTTAAAGCTTACTGCTGAAGTCAAAGTCGCTCAGGCTGAAGATCTATCAGCATGGTGGGATGGAAAACCCTTCGACCGAATTCTGCTGGATGCGCCATGCAGCGCGACCGGCGTTATTCGTCGCCACCCAGACATCAAACTACTTCGCCACGAAGGCGATATAAAACAGTTAGCCGAATTGCAGCTCAAATTAATTAGCACACTTTGGGAGACATTAGCCCCGGACGGATTATTCGTTTATGCCACATGCTCTGTTTTCTCCCAAGAAAATAATCGAATCATAGAACGTTTTTTAAAGCAGACACTGAATGCCAAACTCATCCCCATTGAAGCCGACTGGGGGCATGATACCGGCTTTGGCACCCAACTTTTCCCCAGCAAAAATAGTCATGATGGTTTTTTCTATGCACGCATTCAAAAGTCAATTAGCGCCAAAGAAAACGAGACACAAGCACTACAAAACATATAGAATCATGGCCTT
>JBFJZQ010000310.1:0-4112 GCA_041622015.1 Oleiphilaceae bacterium | reverse complement strand
TATTAATTCGGAGTATAGCCAAACCACTTAACGCCCTTTCGACTAAAGCCAAGAAAATGGCAAAGGGGAATTATAGCGAAAAAATGGAAGAACTGGGTTCGGATGAATTAGGGCAGCTTAGTCGTGCTTTTAATATGGCAACAGAAGCAATTCAACTGCGCAGCCAAGAGGCTAGAGATAAACAAACTCAACTTCAGGCAGTTATCGAATCAACAATTGAAGGCATTATTACTATCAATAATGTGGGTATCATCGAAAGCATCAACCCGATGGGGTTAAAGATGTTCGGCTATTCAGAAGACGAGCTGATCGGTCACAATATTAACTTATTAATGCCCGAGCCCTATCGCGGCGAACACGATGGTTATCTGCAAAATTACAAACAGACGGGCGTTAAAAAAATCATTGGTATCGGTCGTGAAGTGACTGGTTTATGCAAAGACGGTTCAGTTTTTCCTATGGAATTATCGGTCAGTGAAATGAACATCAATGGGCAGCAGAAGTTCTCTGGGTTGATACGCAACATTACCGAACGCAAAAATTTTGAATTAGAAATTCAAAACAGGGAAGCCCGATATCGTTCCGTTATTACTACAGTAATCGATGGCATTATCACCATAGACCAACACGGACTGATTGAAAGCATGAACCCTGCTGCAGAAAAAATCTTTGGCTACACGTACGCCGAAGCCAAAGGGCAGAATTTAAAAATACTCATGCCAGAGTCATACCACAGCGAGTACGACGCGTTCATGCTTAATTATATAAGCACCGGCGAGGCAAAAGCAGTGGGCAGCCCCCGCGAGGTCAGTGGTAAAAGGAAAAGTGGTGTAATATTCCCAATGGAGCTATCTATCAGTGAGTTACAAGTCGATGGAAATCGTCTATTTAGCGGCCTAGTGAGGGATATCACCGAGCGTAAGCGAGTGGACACCATGAAAAACGAGTTTATTTCCACCGTAAGCCATGAGCTAAGAACCCCACTGACATCCATTCAAGGCGCCTTAGAATTAATGTTAAGCGGTGCTATGGGACAAGTACCCGATACTTGCACGCCTTTATTAAAAATTGCTAGTAATAACAGCGCCCGCTTAGTCCGTTTAATCAACGATATTTTAGACGTAGAAAAAATAGAATCCGGCAAAATGGAGCTTAAGCTTGAAACGCTAGACATTAATAAAGTCATTGAAGAATCCGTCTTAGCCAATCAAGCCTATGGCGATGAGCATGGCGTGAAATTTAACATCATTAATTCTCAAAACTGTTATGTTTTGGCCGATAGTGACAGGTTGATACAAGTGATGACCAATTTGCTATCAAATGCGGCAAAATTTTCTCACCGCAATTCAACGGTTGATATCGACCTTAAAATAATAAACGGCCTTATTCAAGTTAGTGTTATAGATTATGGCTCGGGCATACCAGACGAATTCAAAGACCGTATTTTTAATAAGTTTTCACAGGCGGACTCTTCATCCACTAAGCAACAAGGTGGCACAGGACTAGGGCTTAGTATTTGTAAGGCCATCATAGAAAAGCTGGATGGTCATATCGATTATGAGTCTGAAGCCGATAAAAAAACCCGTTTTTACTTTGAACTGCCTATTTACGACCAAACCCTAATTGAAAGCGAGACAGCCGAAAACACATCGTCTGAGCACATTTTAATCTGTGAAGATGATTTGGATGTGGCCCGCCTGCTAAAAATCATGCTGGAGAAAAAAGGCTATAGCGCCGATATAGCGGGTAGTGCCGAGCAAGCAAAAGACTGTTTATTAAACAAGCAATACGCCGCAATGACCTTAGATTTAATGCTGCCGGGACAAAGCGGTATCGATTTTTTCCAAGAACTAAAACAAACAAAAGGTTTGTCTAATTTGCCTATTATCGTTATTTCGGCGGTTGCCGACGAAGGTAAAAAACAACTGAATGGTGACGAGCTATCGGTGTACGATTGGCTCGAAAAACCGATAGATCAAAACCGCCTAGCTATGGCTATTAAACACGCTATAACGGGGAGTTCGGATCAACAATTTAGCATTTTACACATTGAAGACGACCCAGATATTGTCTCCTTAGTGGGTGCATTACTCAAAGATAAAGCCACTATAGACGTAGCCTGCGACCTAAAAACAGCTCATGCAAAGTTAGTGAATACCTACGATTTGGTTATTTTAGACTTAATGTTGCCAGATGGTTCGGGTGCAAGCCTGCTACCCAAGCTCGCCAATCAAATTCCGCCGGTTCCTGTTGTAGTATTTTCTGCTCTAGACAAAACAGAGGACCTAGGTACTAGCGTGAATGCTAACCTCGTTAAGTCAAAAACTAGCAACCACGACCTAGTTCAAGCCATTGAAATGATTTTGCAACAACAAACAAATTTAGAGAAGGATTAGCACTATGCCCAATACACAAAAAATTATGTACGTAGAAGACGAACCTGACATCCAAACTATTGCGCGCATTGCCTTGGAGCAAATTGGCGGTTTTAACTTACTCGTATGCAGTTCTGGGCAGGCCGCTCTCGACCAAGTAAGCGACTTTGCACCTGACATCATTTTACTCGACGTCATGATGCCAGAAATGGATGGGATCGAAACCTTTCGTCAGTTAAAAGCCCTACCGACTTGTTCCGATATACCCGTTATTTTTATGACTGCCCGAGTACAAACCCATGAGATCAAGGAGTACCTTGACCTCGGTGCGGTAGACGTTATAGCCAAACCATTCAGCCCCATTACCTTGGCTGATCAAGTTACTGCCATCATACAAAACATTGACCGATAGCAACCAACAGCTAAAAGCTCTGTGCGACGAATATGCCGCCCAACTTCCTGAAAAACTCAAAGAAGTTGGACTGACATGGTCTGCTTTCAAGGAAAAAAAGGGCGATAAAGATCTCGCTTTAGAGTTGATTCGCAAGACGCATAACTTGGTCGGTTCCGGCGCAACATTCGGCTTTACCCAACTCAGCGAGCTGGCCGCTAAAATTGAAACCTTACTCCGCCAGTTTCATCAGAGTGAACTAACGCTTCAAACTGTTATAGATAAAATAGAGCCTTTGTTCATCAGCCTCAGCCATTCAGCTGAGGCATCTCAACAAATTTTACCCGCAGATGATTTAAACATCTCCAACAAGGCCGTACCAACAGCCCAGCTTGAACTAAAAAAAGTATTACTTATCAGCAACAACCATGCATTTTCTACTTCATTAACAGCCAAACTTAAAGCCTATAATGTTCAGCTAGATGTTCTACCTTGCGCTACTACGTTACAGGCTGCGCTAGATAATGAGCCACAGTGCATCCTCATTGATCTAAACTCAGAAAAACACCCAGATCTTGAAGCGGCTATTTTAAATCGTATGAAGTCGTCGACCTCTAGTCAGCCACCTATTATTGTTTTATCTGAACAAGATAATATGGTAACGAGATTGTCAGCAGTCAGGCTTGGCGGCTCAGCGTTTTTTTTCCATCCCGTTAATATGGTCGATTTAATTAAAACCGTTCGGGATAAATATGCGGCTGACACCAAGCCAGCCTATCGAGTGTTAATTGTCGACGACGACGTCCAATTTGCCGAACATACCGCTTTGCTACTTGAGCATGTCGGTATAAGGACAAAGGTAATTAATGACCCTATGAACTTAATGGAGCCTTTATCTGTTTTTCAACCTGAGCTAATTCTATTGGATTTACACATGCCCTCTTGTAGTGGTATTGAGTTGGCCGCGGTGATCCGTCAACAATGTATTTATAGTGGCACGTCTATTGTGTTTTTTTCAGTCGAGACCGACATTAATCGACACATTGATGCCCTGCGTGCAGGGGGTAATGATTTTTTCCATAAAGACATCAACCCAACGCAACTGGTCGCCAAAGTAGAAGCCAAAGCCATGCAAGCTCGAGAATTACAAACATTGATGCTGAATGATCCGTTAACTGGACTTGCAAACCGTGCGAACCTTTCGACCACCCTGAGCACCTTGATAGCAAGCTGCCACCGACATCAACGGCACTTTACTTACGTCATGCTAGACTTAGATCACTTCAAACAAGTCAATGACCAATTTGGACATCACGCCGGCGATGAAGTTTTACGTGCCTTAGGAC
>JBFJZQ010000309.1:0-4128 GCA_041622015.1 Oleiphilaceae bacterium | reverse complement strand
TATTTGGGTACAGAAATCCAATGGTCTGCAGGAGGTAGCGAATGAATAATTTAATGAAGGTATCAATAGCAACACGCTTGAATCTAGCTCGGCACTTGTTTCAATTCCTCAGCATAGTCTTTTTGATGTTAGTGGCATCATCGACTTATGCCGCTGTCACATCGCTCAAGGTTTCACCGAGTAATAAACTAATTATTAAAGACCAGAATGCCAGTGTGAATTTAAGGTGGCAGATAGCCACCGACCCAAATCATACTTCTGGAATCGCATCTTCCAATGCAAGAATAATTAACCCTCAAAATGGCGAAGTGTTGAACGTCTACGGTAGTGTCTTATCCGCTAATGGAGCTGGTCCGTTCAGCTTTATTGAAACGCTTACGCTACCCGAAGTCGATACGAATTTATGGTTTACCCAAGGCTTAAAAAGTGTCGTCGTAAAACGTACATTCTCAGGCCCGGCAGGCGGGTCAGGTAAAGATGCCCAAATGATACTTCAGCTCAGCAACAGTAGTTTAAGTGCATCGCGAGAATCAACGTCGGGAGAACTCAACATACTTAATCTGAAGTTTGAATTTGAGAATGGCACGGTCTTGGCGCAGGTGGAGCAAGACAGTTCACTACAAGGTACACTAACGCTGCAATATACCGGCACAGGTTTACTCGAAGGTCGCTGGTTAATTGCTGAACCTGCCGGCAGTTATGACGAACCGCTTTATCGTACTTTGGCCTTAATCAAAAAAAATATTAATGGGAATCAGCGCAGTACCTTTAAAAGTCCTGAATTACCCACCACAAGTACGGGAAAGTACCTACTTCGTTTTTGCGTCACTAATCGAAGCATGCGCTCTGAAAATGTACGGTCGACTGAGGTCTGTTCCTCTGAAGAACTCATGAGCAACGCAGCCTATTTGGTTCGTGGCACTAGCGCGAAGCTGATGCATATCAGTGGCATTCAACCCGATCAACAGAGCGTAAACCCAAGCACCACCTTCTCATGGAATCCACTCGCGCAAGCAAGGGTTTATCAAATTCAGTTTTTTGAATTGCTGCCGACAAAAGCCAGCCTCGCAAGCTCGCGTGATCCAGCTGAAACGGTCCAACCTGAATTCTTAGTCGGTATGATGTTACAAGGCAATACCACGCAAACGCCCTTATCTGAATTAGTATTGAGTAAACTCCAAAGCGGTAAACACTATTTATGGCGGGTCACGGCGCATAATCAATTGGGACATGTCTTAGGCAGTAGTCCTGAAGCGACGTTCCACTATCAAGCAGATGCCGCTAAAGACAAGCCAGGAGCTAAACAGTAATGAGCCAAAAGCAACAAGAAAAACTGGTACAACAAGACAAAACGGAAGCCGAAGCTTTAGCCTTACTTCAAGGCATCATCAAAAAAGATCAGAAAGCGATGGAAACGTTTTACCGCCATTTCTCCGGTGCGGTGTATCAATTTGCCTTAAAAACTTTAGTTAACGGGGCAGATGCCTCGGAAGTGATGAACGAAGTATTTATGGAAGTCTGGAAAAAAGCTGACACCTTCAGCCAACAATCAAAAGTAAAAACGTGGTTGTTGAGTATTACCCACTTTAAAGCCGTTGATCTTGTCCGCCGCAAAGCCAAATACGATAAGGTGGATTCAAACGACGCTATGTTGGATTCAGGTGAAAGCGACATAGAGCACAGTCACTCAGCTTATTCCTGCTCGCTGGAAAAGATGCAAGCCGGCAGCCAGAATAAACGCCATGTATCCCAATGCATGGGAGAGTTAAAAGAAGCTCAGCGGCATGTTGTGTATCTCGCGTTTTATGAAGAGCTGGGGTATCCGGACATTGCCAACATTTTGAGTATCCCTGCGGGCACAGTCAAAACGCGGATGATGCATGCCAAGCAGGTTTTGTTGTCGTGTATTTCACGGCTCAGTGGGAAAACTATTTGAACCTTTTACTTATACCGTCCGACTAAACATTATCGACTAAACGATAGCGAATACTAATTTGCCGGTCTGAAAATACATAAGATCTAGATAACGATTTTTTAGATCAAGATATAGGTGCTGTAATGAATAATGAAGAATTAGATAAGTTGCTACCTTGGTATGCAAATAACACATTGGACGATGATGAAAAACGTGCTGTCGAAGCCTATCTCGAGCAATCTGAATCCGCCCGTGATGAATTAGCTCTGATCAGAAATATGGCTCAACAAATTAAAGCAGAACCCGCGAGTGAGGTGTCCGAATTGGCATGGCGACGTTTGAAAAAACAAATCGATGCGGATCAAGCGAAACCCAATGAACTTTCCACTACCATAAAAACCTCGATGCCTAGCTGGGCAGCAAGTCTGGGCGTCGCCGCCATGCTGGTGATCGCCTTACAACTAACCTTTGTATTTCAACCCACACAAGACGGCGCGATGAATACAGAATTACTCAGCAGTATGCCAGCCGCGATAAGCGAACCGCACTGGTTACTGCAAGTAGCCTTCGAACCCACAGCCAATTGGAGTCAAATTACCGCAACACTAGAGGCAGTAAATGGTGTGATTATTGATGGCCCCTCGAGTATTGGCCTAGTGCGAGTGGCTATACCCACAGACAATTCATCGTATACTGAATCACAAGCATTATTAGAATGGTTAAATTCACAGCCTTCTGTCGTGCATGTCGCACTTGAAGAAGGCTAAACCTTGTGTTTTCTCACAGTACTTTGCTACGACCATACATTACCATTAAGCAGTCCCTACTGCTCTTAATAGTCGTGACGCTCTCTCTTCCTTTAGCAAGCGAAGAGAGAGCTGCAACCGGCTTACCAGGCCCAGTATCTTCTCCTGCAACCAACTTACCCAGACCATCACCAATCCCGGCCCAAGCTATAAACACCAAGGAAAATGAGCGGACTGTTGAAGGAAACCAACGCACCACGAGCAATAACGCAGAAAACAGAAGACTGACCGAATCAACTAAGCCAACGGCAACACCTATCAGAAAAGAAGGCAGTTTATTAAATAGTTCATTGCCGATTAACTATGGAATAGTAATCCCCCAGAAACAGCCTAAACCGCTGCACCAACTTGTCATAACAGCGAGTGATATACCTGAAGCAGAACGGCAAAGAAAAGCATTAAGTGAGCAGGCTTATCAGATTGTTTCGCGCAAAAGTTTGATCCACTTAGGTTTGTTTTTAAGCACCTTCCAAGTGCCCGAAGCCATATCATTAAACGACGCACAAGCACAAGTTAAGTCGTTATTTCCTGATTCAAGCATTGAAGCAAATAAACGTTTCCATTTACTTGGCATGGATATCAAACGTTATGGCCAAAGCATGATGCACCTAACAGCTTCGACGACATGCCAGGATAAAGTTACTATCGCTATGCTCGACAGCAGAGTGAACCCGAAAGTCATTCACAACAAAGCCGAAGATATACAGATAATCGATGTAACTGGAAAACAGCGCACGCCCGATAAACATGGCACTGCCGTGGCTAACTTACTTATCTCAAATGATGAACACTACCCCGGTGTTTTACCCAACGCCCGTTTATATGCAATCAATGTATTTTCTCAAGGAGATGGTGAGGCACAGGAAACCCGTCTTGATTGGCTTATTTACGGCTTCAATGAAGTCGCGGGGATCGAGCCAAAACCCGCAGTGGTCAACCTAAGCTTTGGGGGCGAATACAGCAGTCTTCTAGAGAAGATCGTCACGACAATTAGTACTACCATTCCCTTGGTGGCTGCTGCCGGCAATGCTGGCAGTGATAAAGCTGTTTACCCAGCTGCCTTTGATTCTGTCATTGCTGTCGGTTCGCTCGATGCGCGAAGTAAACGCAGCAAGGATTCCAACTACGGCCCTCACGTAAAATTGTTCGCACCCGGCGAAGACATCTGGACAATCAATCAACAAGGTAAAGGTTTTTTTGCACGCGGTACCTCTTATGCAAGCCCGTTCGCAGCCGCCGCTATTGCTCTGGCGAATACCAAAAAAAATAATGTAAATGCTTACATACAGTCTCTAACACCTAGCAACACCATCACTTTCTCCCCGCTGTGTTTTTAGATTAATTTTCATTGCCGACAGTGACTAAATTTTGATCAGTCATGTACTATTGCTTTTGAGCTAGGTATTA
>JBFJZQ010000308.1:0-4171 GCA_041622015.1 Oleiphilaceae bacterium | reverse complement strand
TGACTGAAATAATTGATGTCCAATGGTCTATTTTGGAAACCGGTCTAGACCTGGCCGATCGACTTATTTTCGATGAGCTTTATGTGCATAGTAAGCTGGATAAAAATGCCCCTTATTGAAGGGGCTTAATAGCGAATTGCTGAAGTCAACGGCTAAGTGCAAATTGCTGACTGCCAGAAAAATAGATTAAGCTGCGATCATCCTGCGCAACACATAATGTAAAATACCGCCATTAATCAAGTAGGAGGCTTCTGTTTCGGTATCTACTCGGCAGAACGCCTGGAATTGTTGAGACGGGCTGCCTTCACGATGCACTGTAACATCCATTTTCTGGCCTGGTTTTAATTCAGCATCCAGGCTCAGAATATCCACGGTTTCAGAACCGTCCAACTTAAGAGATTTACGGCTCACGCCTGCCGGAAACTGCAAGGGTAAAACGCCCATTCCAATCAGATTAGAACGGTGGATTCGCTCAAATGATTCAGCGATCACTGCTTTAACACCCAGCAAGGTCGTTCCCTTTGCTGCCCAATCGCGACTCGAGCCAGTGCCATATTCTTTACCGGCAATCACCACCGTTGGAATGTTGTCGTTCATATAGCGCATAGCTGCCCCATAGATTGGAAGCACCTCATTGCCGGGGAAATGTTTCGTATAGCCCCCTTCAATTTCCGGGGTTATTTCATTTCGAATGCGAATATTAGCAAAGGTACCTCGCATCATGACTTCGTGATTACCCCGGCGAGAACCATAAGAATTGAAATCTTTCGCATCGATACCGTGCCCTTGCAGGTAATGACCAGCCGGGCTGTCGGTCTTAATGGTTCCTGCTGGTGAAATATGATCGGTGGTAATTGAATCGCCTAATAGTGCTAAAATACGCGCACCCTTAATCGCTTTAATGTCTGGTAGTTCTGCTGTCAGCCCGTCAAAAAAAGGTGGTTTATGGATATAGGTAGACTCTTTATCCCAGCCAAAGGTTTTATCTTCACTCGAAGCCAATGCTTGCCATACCTCGTCGCCATCAAAAACCGAAGCATAACGCGTTTGATACATCGCATTGGTTACGGCTATCTGAACAGCCTGTACTTCCTGATTAGAGGGCCATATATCTTTCAGGTACACCGCCTCGCCCTGATCATTGTGCCCAATGGGATCACGTGCCAGGTTTATTTCTACAGTGCCGGCTAAGGCGTAGGCGAGTACTAACGGGGGCGACGCTAACCAATTGGTTTTGACAGACTGATGAACCCGTCCTTCAAAATTGCGATTACCGGAAAGCACCGATGCCACGACCAGAGTGCCTTTTTGAATAGCGGACTCTATAACGTCCGGTAATGGGCCCGAATTACCAATGCAGGTGGTGCAACCATATCCCACTAGATCAAATCCTAGCTCGTTCAGACTATCTTGCAGTCCGGCTTTGACCAGATAATCAGTAACGACTTTGGAGCCAGGGGCGAGCGAGGTTTTCACCCAAGGCTGTACTTTAAGCCCATGTTCTAGCGCCTTTTTCGCTAATAATCCCGCCGCTAGCATGACGCTGGGATTGGAGGTATTCGTACAGGAAGTAATCGCCGCGATAACCACCGCACCATGTTTCAACCAATGCTTCTCGCCATTAATCTCAACGTCAACTTCCCCGTCATGCTCTTGAACACCAACGGCCAATTGAGCCCCACCTTCGTCCTCCAACCTTGACATTGCCTCGATACTCTGCCTACCTTGGTGTGCCAATGCATCATGAAAAACTTTTTGTACTTCAGTCAGCGCAACCCGATCTTGTGGACGGCTAGGCCCAGCTAGGCAAGGAACCACTGAAGCAAGATCCAAGCTTAATGTAGACGTAAATACAGGCGCCGGTTGACCATCTTCGCGCCATAAGCCCTGTGATTTACAATAAGCTTCAACAAGCGCCACGGTATCTTCTGAGCGACCGGTTAACTCTAGGTATTCCAAGGTTCGAGTATCAATAGGGAAAAAACCACATGTCGCACCATATTCAGGTGCCATATTTGAAATTGTCGCGCGATCCGCCAATGTCAGGTCAGATAGACCATCGCCATAAAATTCCACGAATTTGCCGACAACGCCTTTTTTGCGCAGCATTTCGGTAATTGTCAGTACCAGATCGGTAGCGGTGACACCTTCCGACAACTTGCCCTCGATGCAGAAACCAACGACCTCGGGTATCAACATCGAAACCGGTTGCCCCAACATGGCCGCTTCTGCTTCAATGCCGCCAACACCCCAGCCGAGAATGCCCATGCCGTTGATCATCGTCGTGTGGGAGTCGGTACCCACCAGCGTATCGGGATAGACCCACGTTTGGCCATCGACTTCCTTGGACCAGACACCTTTGGCCAGATATTCAAGATTCACCTGATGGCAGATACCAGTGCCGGGTGGTACCACCTGAAAGTTCTTAAAGGCTTTTTGTCCCCAACGTAAAAATTCGTAGCGTTCGCGGTTGCGTTGATATTCCATATCCACATTTTGGGAAAAGGCTGCGGCAGTGCCGAAGTGATCCACCATCACCGAATGGTCAATGACCAGATCGACTGAGGCAAGCGGGTTGATACGATCCGGGTCACCACCCGCTTCCACAATCGCGTCGCGCATTGCGGCTAGATCGACGATGCCTGGAACGCCCGTGAAATCCTGCATTAATACTCGGGCCGGTCTAAACGCGATTTCTCTATCGGAGGTGCGTTTTTCCGGCCAACGCACTAGTGCTTCAATATCTGCGCGGGTGACTGTGTCACCATCCTGAAAGCGCAAGAGGTTTTCCAACAATACTTTTAGCGAAACCGGCAGTTTGTTCAGGTTTTCTTTTAGTTCATCTGGCAACTTATTGAACGCAAAATAGTGATAGGGTTTACCATTAACTATGAGTTCAGCGCTATTGCCATACCCTTTGTCAAAGCCTTCATTTTTGCTTCCTGATTTACCTGTATTTTTCATGATATTGCTCCATTTGAGGTGCGATAAGAAATCTACTACCGATAAATTCAATTATGAGCGTTTTTATTTGCCTAAACCAATGACAACAACTAAAACTGCAATGCCATACGAGCATAGCGGTACAACCACATGCTAGCTTTTCGATACTGCCGTTTTGTATCTCAATGGTCTTTGCAGTTAAGTTGTTTCTATCTTACACCTCCTCATGCTTTATAGCGCTAAACATCGCGTTAATACTGACAGGTTCAATTGGTTCAATGATCATCCATTTTGAACAGCTATCAATTTGTTAGTAACGGATTGAGACGGAACTGGCTGTCTCTTCATACCCTCAATCTGATGACCTATTCCAAAGTGTTGTTCGATACTGATCTAAGGTGTTTTTTTATTTTCCAATACCCAATCCCGATCAAGGAAAATAGAACGAGTAAGAATACAAGATTGAAGATTGGGAAGGGCTCGGTGCGTGTAGTGGTTTCTTTTATACTCACGATATTAGGAAACGTTGAAATTAGCCGGATTCGCCAGCCATAGTATTGAATTAACGCGAGTTGTTGGTCGCTCTTGCTCAACTGTTGTGCCTTTGCCTGCACATCTGCAGAGTTAAACTTAAAATACCAAGGGAAACCAAATCCGGTGTCGACATTGCGAAACACACTCACATCGATTGGATTATCCGGTTCGCCGGTATTAATAAAGTACACATCTCGTGTGGGACCTTCTGCAGGATTGCTAGCATTAACAACACCTTGCTCATCCATGCGTTTCACCTCGACACCGTTAATCTGCACTACGGCGTGTTTAGGCAAGAAGAAGTGCAGTGTGGCCCCAATGCCCAGCAGTATCGCTACTAGACAAGTAATACCGACTATTTTTAGTTTCTTCATGAAGACTTTTCTCCTTGTTACTGATAAGAGTTCAGTGTTTGTATGGCGCTCTATGTATCTGCGTTTGTGCTTGATCAAACAAAAAAGGTGCCAATGTAGAATAGATAGGGGGGATAGAGTCAGTTAGAGCGGATTAGTGGTTCGATCAAAGGTGGGGTGAATTGATTTCGTAGCAGCTTAATTGTAAAAAAAACATGCGAAATTGAAATTCTTACCGTTTAATCATCCCGTTATTATTACAAGAACTTGTCTCAACACTCAAAAGTAAGCATGCCTGCTGCAACCAATGTTTATATTCATTAGGTGGTACAAAAATTGAC
>JBFJZQ010000307.1:0-4174 GCA_041622015.1 Oleiphilaceae bacterium | reverse complement strand
TGTTCGTGTTGCAACACCGGAAGACCAAGACGCTTAATATTAGGTGTATGTTCCAAAAAAATCATTTCTCTTTTAGGGGTGCTTGTTCGACTTATTTCGAATCAACACCCTTGTTTATAAGTAATTCCTTCCTCTCTTCTCAATTTACTTCTTCTGAGGTTTCTAATCGTGTTTGACCGTCCCGACTCTGGTGAGTTTGCTGTATTAGTGCATATCGACTTTTATGCTGAAAAAGAGCGAGAAGATATTCAAGAATTTAAAGAGCTAGTGGCCTCTGCTGGTGTGGAAACCTTGCGTGTGGTTACCGGTTCGCGAGACAAACCTGATCCTAAGTATTTTATCGGTAAAGGCAAATTGGAAGAGGTCCGTTTTGAAGTAGAGCATGCGGAAGCGGATGTTGTTCTGTTTAATCATGCCTTGTCACCGAGCCAGCAACGTAATTTAGAAGCCACGCTTGGCTGTCGCGTAATCGATAGAACGGGTGTGATACTAGATATCTTTGCGCAGCGAGCGCGTACTCATGAAGGTAAACTTCAGGTTGAACTTGCGCAACTTGAGTATATGTCGACACGTTTAATACGTGGTTGGACTCACTTGGAAAGGCAAAAAGGTGGTATAGGGCTTAGAGGGCCAGGTGAGACTCAGCTTGAATCAGATAGACGTCTATTAAGAGCGCGCATCAAAACTATTTCAGCGAGATTGGAAAAGGTTCGAAAGCAGCGAGACCAAGGTAGGAAGGCGCGTGTCAAGGCTGAAATACCAACCGTTTCCTTGGTTGGTTATACCAATGCCGGTAAGTCTACCTTGTTTAATAGGCTAACGCAGTCTGATGTCTATGCAGCCGATCAATTATTTGCCACGCTTGACCCAACGCTTCGCCGTTTAACTATTCCTGATGTGGGGCATACAATTTTAGTCGACACCGTTGGGTTTATTCGTCATTTGCCGCATAAGCTAGTCGATGCCTTCAGAGCTACCTTGGAAGAAACATGTAATGCAACCTTATTGTTGCATGTCATCGATTGTTTTGATGAAGATCGATTGGATAACATCAAACAGGTTGAGCTTGTTTTAGCAGAAATCGGTGCAAACGACATTCCTACCCTGCTGGTCTACAACAAATTAGACTTGCTTGAAGAACGTGAACCAAGAGTTGATCGCGATGAAGACGGAGTGCCTCAGCGAGTGTGGGTTTCCGCGCAGACCGGTGAAGGTTTAGACTTACTTCAGGACGTTATTGCTGAGTTGTTAGGCAATGAGGTTGTGCATAAAACAATTGAACTTAAACCTCAGTTTGGCAAGTTGAGAGCCCTACTATATTCAGCGTCTGCTATTGTCAATGAGCACGTTGATGAGACAGGTCGAACACATATTGAAATACGAATGCAAAAGACTGACTTTGAAAAAGTGTTGCGTCAGACGGGGCTTGCAGAGCAGGACTTGATCATGAGCTAAATGAACTTTTGTGATGCTGATCAAAATTTATTTTAGCTACTAGGTGTTTTCTGTTAAAAAATAAAAACTATGCTATGTTTCATTAAGCGAAACTATATTTATGGGATTTAACAATAAATCTAAACTATTTATTGTGCCAGTTGAGGGTTAAATAATGTATCTAAAGAAATCAGTGATTTTATCGCTGTTAATGGTGTTTTTTTTAGTTGGCTGTAGTGGTGATAACGAGTTCGGGTTAGGCAATGGAGGCAAAAATAATAGTGGCTCTGAAGAAACTCCTACTGATACTGGCGGTGGTGATACACCTATTAGCGTAAGTCTTGCTTTAGGTACAGGTTCTGGTAGCTCGTTTACTTCTGGGGCGATGACTACGTCAGTTGGCTCGGCTTTATTGTCTTATGGTGGTGATACGATTGTTACTGTAAATATTGTGGACACAAGCGATAATGATTTATATGTGGCAGGTTCTTCTACTGTAAGTTTTACATCGGGCTGTGTTCAAAATGGCAAGTCTCAAATAGATGCTACGGTGAATTCTTCAACAGGTACTGCAGTGGCTACTTATAAGGCTTTAACGTGTGAAGGTGCTGATACCATTACTGCAACACTTAGTGATGGGTCATCAGCTACTGTTATTGTTAATGTGGCTGGCCAGATATTGGGAGCGCTTGAGTTTGTCAGTGCAAGTCCCGCAACCATTGCTTTAAAAGGAAGTGGTTCTAGTACTATTCCAGAAGTGAGTACCATTACGTTTAGTTTAAAAGATAAAACGGGTGCGGCGATGTCTGGAGAAACTATATCCTATGCGCTTTCAACTGAGGTTGGTGGTATTACTCTTTCTAGCAATTCATCGGTTACTAATGCTGATGGCCTTACCTCTGTACAGTTAAATGCTGGTGGCGTGAACACCAGTGTTGTTGTGACAGCATCTGTTGTTATAACAAACAGTGATAGCACAACGTCTACTACCTCTACAACTTCAAATCCTATTGCAATATTGGGTGGTATACCTGATCAGAATAGCTTTTCCTTATCAATTGACACTCTAAATCCTGATAGTTGGCAGACTGATGGAGCAACTTCAAAAATTACTATTCGCGCTGCTGATAGGTTTAATAACCAAGCAAGAACTGGAACGCAAGTGTCTTTCTTAACAAGTGGTGGTGCAATTGTTGGTTCCTGTGCCTTAGTGGATGGAACATGCTCTGTAAACTGGACAAGTCAGGACCCAAGAACTGCAGATGGCTTGGTTAGAATTTTAGCTAGGACAACGGGTGAAGAAAGCTTTATAGATGCAAACTCAAATGGTATTTATGATTTGGGTGAAACGGTTACAACAAATTTAGATGAAGCCTTTTTGGATGTGAACGGGGATGGCAATAGAGATTCGGATGAATTTTTCTCAGACTTCAATAATAATAACTCCTTTGATACAAAATCGGGCATTCTTTTTCAAGGAGTTAGTTGTAGCGATGATGCCTTAGCTGCGGGTCACTGTGCGAAGCTTGTAGATGTAAGAGATACTGTAACCTTATGTATGTCAAACGGCAAAGTTGTCACTATAACGGATGATGCTGGTGCGTTTTTAGACCTTTCTACAGGTCCAAAGACGATAAATTTCAATATATCTGACTTCCCAAATGGCCTTACTCCAGCAGCCGGTACGACAGTCTCTCTAGAGGTAAAAGGTGCTGAGATTATCTCAGGTGGTACAGTGACGATCCGGAATGAATGTACTACGACGGGTCATGATTTTTCAGTTAGTTTAAAGTCAACTACCACAGAAGGTGATAGTGTAGGCTCTCTGAATGTTAAAGTAGCTAATTCAGATGGTTCACCTGCGGAATATCCCGTTGAGTTGAAATTGTTCTAATTTATTGATTTTGATCGCAAGCGGTAGCATTCAGCTGCCGCTTTTTTCAATGTTGAAGAATTCCCTTGCTGTCCTTTCTTAACATCAATACTATGTTCACCTTGTAAATCGTTAGAATTACCCCATTAATAAAAAGCTGGGTAAATATAGCGTTCATCTGTATCCTTTGGATCAATTCAAAAACTAATTAAATCGAACGGAGAAGTCTATGGCCTGGAATGAGCCGGGTGGTAACCGCAATGACAATGACCCTTGGGGTAATAATAACAAAGGTCGTAATGGTGGTAATCAGGGACCGCCAGATTTGGATCAAGCATTAAAGCAATTACTCGATAAGTTGAATGGCTTGTTTGGTGGTAGTGGAAATAAAAATAGTGGTGGTTCCAGTTCAAGCTCCAATGGTGGCTTTGGAGGCATAATTCTTTTGGCTTTGGTGCTCTTCATTGTTTTTCTGGGCTTCAAATCAATCTATACCATTGATGAGCAGCAACGTGGAATTGTTTTGCAGTTAGGTAAATATGATAGAACCCTAGATCCGGGTTTACGTTTCGTTTTCCCCTTAATTGAGAAAGTGATTCCGGTTAACGTCACTAACGTACGTAATGCTGAGTTAAAGGATGAAATGCCCACGCAAGATGAGAACGTTGTTGAAATTGAATTAAACGTTCAGTTTACCGTGTCTGATCCTGTGGCATTCGCATTAAGAACTGAAGATCCAGAGCGAACCTTATCTCATGCTGCTGAATCTGCACTTCGACATGAAGTGGGTAGTAGTAATTTGAATTCAATTATGACAGCCGGGCGTGCAATTTTGGCGAATAACACTCGTACACGTCTGCAGAACTT
>JBFJZQ010000306.1:0-4180 GCA_041622015.1 Oleiphilaceae bacterium | reverse complement strand
TGTTAAGCAAAAAATTCAGGCCTTTTTGTTTAGCACGTTTCAACTGAAACGGGTCTTCCTACAAGCACCCTACTTTATAAAGCGATGTAATGAGTTTTTCAGTTTCATTACATCGCCTTTTTTTTGTCCCATCATGCCTAAGTCAGCTGATTTACTCCGCTTAATTCCCTTCCGCATAATAAGCAATATATTTTTATACTATCTAGTTCTTATGTCAGACATATGTTGGTCTACACTAGTTGTAGTTACCAAATAGCTATGGAGATAAAAAAATGCTTACCAAATTCGACTCATTGATTGACGAGCTTCGCCATAACACTCACGCTCTTCATCGTAAGCTAGACCAAAGCCCTTTAGTTCGGCAAATACTCTCGCCAGATTTAACCATTACCGAGTACAAGCTATTACTTGAACGCTTTTATCAAGTATATAACATCGTTGAGCCTGCGCTATTAGCATTCGAGTTGACACAAGGATCAGCCCGTTGCCCCAAGTATCAAGTTCGCTTGCCTGCCTTAAGCAAGGAACTAGCCGCCTTAAATTATCCTATTAAGACAGCTTTTAATGACCACTCCGCTTTCAGCATTACCTCACAAGAAAGTTACTTAGGTATTCGATATGTAGTGGATGGCAGCTGTCATGGTGCGAAATTCCTTTTACCACGCTTAACAAGGCATTTTCACAGCCCCTATGTTAATCAACTAGCCTACTGGAAGTTGCTGGACAGCCTTAACTCAGACTGGCAAGCGCTGGTTCAAGCGCTAGATGCATACCGACATAATCAACAAATTGAAATTATTAATGCCGCAAAAAATACATTCAAACTTTTTATAGCAGGAATTGAACCTAGCGAGGTGACATCATGAATGAAGGACCATTTGGCAACTGTAAACAAGCGCAGTTACATCAAATACCTCAAATACAAAGTTATGGCGGTTTAATTATTATTGATAAGCAAAGTCATTTAATTGTTGGTGCGTCTGCAAATATAGAGAAATTTATTGGACAACCCAAAGCCGAGCTACAGGGTCAGCCCTGGTCAAAGTTTCTGACGCCAAACATGGTGGATACCATGCTGATGTCTAGTGAACGAGACACATCTATCGCAAGGTTACTTAACACCGAAATAAATCAGCAAGTAGTAGAAATTTCAAATCATTGTGCTGGAGGCTGCTGCCTGGTTGAATTTCAGTTTGGTACTGAAACAACACTCACCAATATGTTTAGTGAAAAAGCTGATTTTTTAATGCGTCTTCACAAAGCCAAGAATGCGTTCGAAAGCGCAGAATTATTAATGAATGAAATTGCTCGCTATATCGAGTACGACAGAGTGATGCTCTATAAATTTTTACCCGATTGGCACGGTGAGGTGATAGCAGAAAATAATAAACCCCGTGTCGAGGGCTTTATGGGTTTACGCTTTCCCGAAGGCGATATACCCGCTAATGCGAGACGTATTTTCACACTCAATCTACAACGTTTAATTGCCGACGTAAATGAGCCACAAATAGCAATAGAGTTAGTTAACACAGAAAATAAGATTGATCTAACCTGGTCTCAACTTCGCGCTGTACACCCGGTGCATTTACGCTATTTAAACAATATGGGGGTTCAGGCGTCTTTCACATTATCAATCGTTTGTGAAGGCAAATTGTGGGGCATGATTGCTTGCCATCACCTGTCACCTAAACTACTTTCTATCCATCAACGCCAGCATTGTGAAGAGTTAGTCAGAATTTGTGCCTTACACATGAATAGCGTGATTGCTTCAAATATTGAACAGCAGCGTTATGGTTACCGCGTTACGCTATCGCAGATCCGTGGTGCAATTAATTCCCAGAAGAAAGGTTTCAATGCAATAAATATTTGCATCGCTGAGCTAAAGAAATTATTTAATGCAGATGGTATCTGGCACCACTTTGAGGGCAAAGATTTATTTAGTGGAAATGTACCTGATAAGCCTAGCCTTAGCCTCTTAAAAAACTGGGTTGATGGCTTAGATCACAATAAAGTTAGCACAACAGATAATATACCCAGTGACTTGTCGGTCCACCCATCCCTGGTAAGATTTTGCAGCGGCTTATTACATATCCCTCTCAATAATAACGATTTCATACTCTTAATGCGTCAAGAGCAAGTGGAAACAGTCAATTGGGCTGGCAAGCCTCACAGCTTAAAAACAGAGGATGAATCTGTACTTGCACTCACACCACGCGCTTCCTTTCAACAATGGACTGAACACCTTAAAGGTAAAAGCCTGCCTTGGAATGTGCTAGAAATTGAATCTGCCGATCTGCTGCGTTCAGAACTCATTGACTATATAGAGCAAAGTGAAATCGAAGCCATGGCTTTAAAAGATCCGTTAACAGGCTTAGCGAATCGCATGTTGTTTGAACGAGAACTTGAACGCTCACTGCAAAAATCAATCGAAGCAGATCATATGTTTGCAGTCTATATGATTGATTTAGACAATTTTAAACCCGTGAATGACACCTTTGGCCATGCGGCTGGTGATGAAGTCCTGATTCAAGTCAGCCAGCGCATGTCTAGCTTATTGCGCGAAGAAGATACGGTAGCACGTCTGGGAGGGGATGAATTTGCCGTGCTCTTAAGTAATGTTCAAGATCAAATTACCATTAATGAAATTGCTGAACGGCTACTGGATGAAATTAAGCGTCCCATTGATTTTGCAACTCATAAAATTTCAATCGGTGCGAGTATTGGTGTTTCGATTTGCCCTCTTGATGCAGCGACGCAAGCGGAATTAATGGAAGATGCCGATGTGGCGCTTTACGAAGTGAAAAAAGCCGGACGGGATGGCTTCAAACGCTTTGATCGAAATATGCTCAACAATCAACAGCTATCAGAAAACAATCGCGTATTTATTGAAACCGCTTTTTCAGAAAACCAATTCGAATTTTTATATCAACCTTTACTCGATATTCGAGGCAAAACTCTACTCGGCTTCGAAACCTTTTGTGTCTGGAATCATCCAAGCTTAGGCCGTTTAAATGCATCGGACTTCATTGACCTTATAGAGCATAATAAGCTTTCCACCGAATGGGCCATGTGGGGTTTTCGATCTCTTTTCTCACAGTACCAGCAGTGGTATAGAGCTGGCCTTCGAGTGCTGCCATTGTGCATGAACATTACTGCCAAACAATTTTTAAATATGGACATTAGTGGTATTTGCAGCGACCTAGCAAGTGAGTACCAGGTAGGTACATCTTGGTTACGCTTAGATCTTGATGAGCAAACCCTGTTGATGAGTTCGCGCAGAGCAGAAGAGAAAATAAATAAACTCAACGATAAAGGTATACTTGTCAATATTGACCACTTTGGACAAGGACTTGTTTCCTTGAGGCAGTTAGCAGAATTAAAGATAAACTCATTAAAAATAACAGGTCGTTTTTTAAATAAAAACGACAGTAAAACAGATATGGTCGCGCAAGTAGCGATATTCAAATCAATCAGTAATGTTATTAAAGTACCCATGACCGCCACTCAGGTAGAGGATGCACCAACACTTCAAAAAGTTAAGCAGCATGGAATCCATCATATTCAAGGTTATATCATCTCAGTACCTATGGCTGCAGATTTAACAACGAAGTGGCTGACTGAGCCTGGTACATATTTAGATAAGTTAAGCCTCTAAGCGATGCGTTATGTATGGTTATTCAATTTCCCCTTAACACGACAAATTCCATTAATATAAACTTCTTAGGTTAAGCACTTAATCTTTAACTAACTGGTCTGATACGCCTATGTCCAATAGATCGATCTTAGAAAAACTGATACAAGACATTAATATTTACACGAAAACCAAGCAAGACAGATCTGACTTTGCAAGCATTTTTATGGAGGCGATCGAGTCTTTAGAGGATGTACCCTTCTCTGTCATTGATGAGGCAAGAGATTGGCAATACAAAATAGAAACAGAAAATTCAGTTGACCAAGAAAGCCATGAAAAGAGAAATAGTAAATTGCTGGCGAACTTGAGCCTTTGGGTCAAAAGGTTAATGAGTTCTTATGGTTAATTTTAGCGAACTAGCTCACATTATTTAGAGGATTAGTCAGAATTAAGCCCTTTGGGTGATCTTATTAAGCCCCGCTTATCCCTACTATAAATTCATCGGCACAGAACATGTTAAGCAAAAAATTCAGGCCTTTTTGTTTAGCA
>JBFJZQ010000305.1:0-4181 GCA_041622015.1 Oleiphilaceae bacterium | reverse complement strand
GATAGGTGTTAGAAGTATTGGAAACATAAAGCGGGCCTTGGTTGCCATGATAATCGTCAGCCCCCCGTTCATTGGTTTCAGATTTTTTGAAATAGGGGAGCATTTGGTTAAAGCCCCAGCCTGGATTGCCTAATGCCTCCCAGTGGTCGTAGTCCGATTGGTGCCCTCGAATATACACCATGGCATTAATGGCGCTACTTCCACCTAGGGTTTTCCCTCGTGGACAGAATAAAGGTTGCCCATGGCGAATGTCAGAAATGGATTCAGTTTCATAACGCCAGTTATATTTTTTGCTATACATGAAATAAGCAAAAGCACCGGGTATTTTGATTAATGGGCTCGTGTCTTTTGGGCCCGCTTCCAAGAGTAAAACGCTATGCTCATTATTCTCAGATAAACGATTTGCAAGAACACTTCCAGCGGAACCTGCACCAATAATGATGTAATCAAAATGTAGAGTACTCATGTTAATTTCCAGTTGTTATTGTTAGTTCGAACCCATTAAATGATTTGCATATTGCTTGCGTAAATTTATTTTTAGTAATTTACCTGTTGCGGTATGCGGTAGCTCGTTCACAAAGACAACATCATCAGGCATCCACCACTTGGCAATTTTATTTGAGAGGAAGTCTTGAATGGCAGCGGCATCCACGCTAGAACCTTCTTTTTTGATCGCTAACAAAATGGGTCTTTCATCCCACTTTTCATGAGCCACACCAATGACGCAACATTCCAATAAGTCAGGGTGGCCAATAGCGGCATTTTCTAAATCGATAGAAGATATCCATTCTCCACCAGACTTAATGACATCTTTGGCGCGATCAACCAAACTTAAATAATTGTTTGGGTCAATAGTGGCGACATCGCCGGTATCAAACCAGCCATCTTTAAAGCTACTTTGATCATCATTTAAATAGTAACCGCCCGTAATCCAAGGGCCACGAACTAAAAGATTCCCAAAGGCTACGCCATCATGAGGCAACTCAAGGCCTTCATCATTGACTATTTTCATCTCAACGCCAAAAACCGGACGACCTTGCTTTAATTGAACTTGGTAGCGTTCTTCTACGCTCATGTTTGCCATGGCTTTAGTAAATGAATTGACTGTTCCGATAGGGGACATTTCAGTCATGCCCCAAGCGTGTATGAGAAATGCATCATGGTCTTCTTGAAAGCGCTGGATCATAGAAAGTGGTGCCGCAGAGCCTCCAACCACTACATTCTTAACCGACTCTAACTTTTTCCCAATGTCAGCCATATGGTTTAACAGCATTAACCAAACGGTGGGTACGCCCAAAAGTAGGTCGGGTTTTTCTGAATCAATTAATTCCCAGATGGACGCGCCATCCATGCCAGGGCCGGGGAATACCATTTTTGCGCCGACCATCGCGCAGGAAAAAGGCGTACCCCAGGCATTCACATGAAACATGGGGACAACAGGTAAAATACATGACTGGCCGCTAATACCTAAGGCATCAGCAGAAATACTCGCCATTGAATGCAGCACGGTAGAACGGTGACTGTACAAGACCCCTTTGGGGTTTCCAGTGGTGCCCGAGGTATAGCACAAATAGGCACCTTGGTTTTCATCAAAGCTCGGCCACTCAAATACCTCGCTTTCATTTTCTATCAAGCTTTCATAGCATATGACGTTTGGCAGTGATGTTGTCGGCATATTCGCCTTGTCTGCCAAAATAACGAATTTCTCAATACCGGTTATTTGCTCTTTTATCGCTTCTAATAATGGGATGAAGGTGAGATCAACAAATAGCCATTTGTCCTTGGCATGATTGATAATGTAAATCAGTTGCTCGGGGAAAAGACGGGGGTTGATGGTATGAAGCACCGCGCCCATACCCGCGACGCCAAAATACAACTCATAGTGACGGTAATTATTCCATGCTAAAGTGGCAATCCGATCAGCTTGATTCACACCTTGCTTGGTCAATGCATTTGCTAATTTTTTAGCGCGCGATGCTGATTCTACAAGGGTATATCGATGAATATCACCTTCACATCGTCGGCTAACAATTTCAGTGTCTGGGTGATTGTTGACAGCATGTTCTATGATGCTGGAGACGAGTAAAGGTTGATTCATCATGTTACTTTGCATGGAAATGAGTCCTTATTATTGTATTTTTTTGAGTGTCTGATTCTGCATGGCTTTTTTGCTGATGGCAACCTACAGACTTTTGAAAGCTAGAAACTTTAAATAGTGATAGAAGGCAAAAAAATGAAGATTGGAATTGTGGGTTATAGTGCTAAAAATATTGATGAAAAGCTCGGCACTCAATTATTAGAGCAGGCGATATTTAATTTAATTACCTCGAAATCTAAAGAGGATGCTGTTGAAATTGTTACAGGCTTAACAAATATCGGTATTCCAAAGCTTGCCTATCAAATTGCGGATAGGCAAGGCTTCATCAAAATTGGTATTTCTGCCAAACAAGCCTATCAAGTGAAATGTGGCGTCTATCCCGTTGATAAAGAAATTATTGTAGGTGAAGTATTTGGTGATGAGTCTCAAACCTTTGTTGACTATATTGACTGTTTAGTCAGAGTGGGTGGTGGAAAGCAAAGTGCCCATGAAGTGCAGTTATTTAAAGAAAAGTGCTTAAGGATAAATTGGAAGCTAAGCGAGCGTTTAGTTGAATGTGAATTCCTGTTATCTGCTTAACTAATCAGTTATGTGTCCATCTATTTAACAAAGCCACTGCTTAATTTTATTATATACCTCAGGATCATTGAGCAAGTCCATATGATTAACGCCATAAGCAATCAACTGTCGTTCAGGTGGAAGATCTAAACATAAGGCTGAATTTTTATGTTTTCCCAACGCACTGTCTACTTGCACAAGCCCGTCACCTAATAGCTGGTCTATTAAGTCGCCTACTTTGTTACCCGTTGTTCCGGCTACGGTAAAACAGCGCGCATCTTGTGGCAATGGCACAGGTTTACGAATGTCTTGAGAAGGTTCAAAACGATCTCGACCTTGCCAATGTTCGTCTATCACGTTTCCATGGCGTAGGTCGGTAATGCCCGAGCTACGTATTTTACCAAGCCTTGCTAACGGCGCAGTGTAGGGCGTAGAACCTAATATGGTGTCAATCCAGTTTCCGCCTCTTTCAAGGGGGGCACCATGATGTGGTGAGCCGAGGAAAATCATTCTTTGTACTTTATTAACCCATTTATGTTTTGATAATGCCCCGTAATGATAGGCGCTTCGGGTTACTAGGCCTCCCATGCTATGACCGATGATTACCATATCTTCTAAGGATTCAGGCCAGAGTTTGACCAATACTTCGAGTAGATCGGAAAAGGCGCGACCATTTGTAGAAATATGTTGGCCGGTGTTGTAACGCAAATAGACAGGTGTATAGCCAAGATCTTGGGCGAGTGACGCACCGTGATCATGTCCCTTTCGATGCCATTGAAGGTCGTTCATGCACAAGCCATGCACCATTACGAGAAGTTTTCCCGTGATCGGTTGAATTGATTCAATGAGTGCGTCAGAGCTAAGTTTGAGTGAATGACCATTTCGCCGTAAGCGCATGGGTATTGTCATTGGATTATTGGTGGTAACCATATAATCACCCATCACACCATTCAAAGCAGAGAGTAAAGCGGCGCGCTCGTAGGAGACAATTATCTGCTTCTCGTTTGTGTTACTTTCGGCTGAGCTATTTTTATTTAGAATGGGAGCTATTTGAGCTAATAGCTCATCTATTCCACCACCAGCCAAACCGGTAATGACTTTGATTCCTTTATATATTGATGAGGAAAGTCCTGCTGTTTTGTTTGCTTGATCCTTGGCTGTTATGCCTGGTAGTCGAGTGATATTTTGATGCATTGCTTCAACTAAATTTGTTAAGCCGAGTGTCGCATCTATAGCAAGTTGGTTGAATCCATGTAAGTCCTTCAGCTTAAATAGCTCGGTGTCGTGATCTGCCATTTGGTTGCTTAGTTGAAGGAAATATGTACTTAGCTCTTCTTGGTCATTCAAAAAGGCTAAGTTGATGGAGACCACTGAATCATTTTTTAACTTGATAATGACGCAAGAACGACGCAAGAGGTTTATTTTCGGCCAGAATAACTCTCTATTATCTAGGGCAATCCAATCAATTTTATCTAATTCAATAGTGTTACCTGCTTGCAGGGGAAGAACAAAGTGTTGCTTGATT
>JBFJZQ010000304.1:0-4196 GCA_041622015.1 Oleiphilaceae bacterium | reverse complement strand
TTTTTTCAATCACAATCACAGGTTTTTTAGTTGCACTACTGCATGCTAACAAAAATGAAAATGCGACTAGTAATGATAAATACTTAAAACATTGTTTCAGCATATGGGGTCACTTTTAATTTACGTTCAAACTCAGTTGGGTTCATTTGTGCCATCACTTCGAATGTTCTTTCTATCCATTTGTCATAATGACCCTGAGCAACTTTATCGATATTAATTTTGTATATATCCATCGCCTGCTCTTCAAATGGATACGCTTGCTCTTCAAGAAGAATATTATATTGCTCTAGCTGTAATTCACTTAATGAAGCAGGACGCTCAGAATTCAATATATCTCTCGCAAGCGTCCGATAAATAGACGCGATTTGGAAGGTTGCTGCAGACATAATCACGGAGTCTTGGTAGGTTGATAATGACTCTAACTTAGACACAATATTTTTAAGCGCTGCTTTTTTGCTCTCCAATGATTTCTTTAAAGGTAAGGTTAAGCGAATTGACTCAAACTTTTCTAGGTCTTGATACGTCAATTCAAATGCAGCATTTGAGGCCAAACTTGATGATCTCGCAGTTCTTAGCTTACTGTTGGATGCTTCATAGCTTACTAATTTTTTCTGCCAGTTTATCTTTTCTGATTCATCTTTCAGCGAATCATAGTAATTAATATGGGTGTTATGGGCTTCAATGGCTAAATCGAACTGATTAGCATAACGCTCGATAAAGTTTCCAAGCAGCGGTATTGCCAGATTATGGAAGTCATTTTCTTGATATATTTCAGCAGCTTTATATAAAGCATTTGAAGCCTTTGCTTTATCAGGGCTTGTATTTGAAACCTCCACTAGCTTTTCTGCCGCAGATATTGGCTCCTTATTTTCGAGATATGCAAAGACCAGCTTATCTGATGCATCGTTATAAAGGGCATGCTTCGGAAAGCGCTGTTGAAATACCGATAAGGCAGCAATCGCTTGACGCCACTTATTGACTTGAAGGAACTGACTGGAAGCATCATAAAGTGCCTGCGGCGCAATGGATGAATCAGGTACTTTATCCACAACCTTCAAATACAACTCTGCGCTCAAACCGATCATTGGTTCAGACTCAGCTTGTTTATAAATAGATGCAGCTAAACGCTCACTTAATACCGATTTATCTTTAGCTTTGTTAAAGCCTAACAAACGCTCATATCCAACTTCTGCTTCCTTATAACGCTCTAGCTCAAAATTACTATGCGCATTGATCAAACCACTACCGTATAGAATTTCTGCACCCGCCAATGGCTTGCTGAGCACTTCTTTGGAAATACTTTCGGCCATGGCATAATTATTTTCAGCATAATATTCATTTGCTAAGCCATTTAATAATGCCGGTGTCTGCTTGGCACCCGGGAAATATTTAGCAAAACGCTCGATACTGTCACGTCGTGATTTGTGATGTAACTCAGAAGTGACCGCATGCATTTCGGGGCGATAAGATTTCTCTAAATCGGTATACGTTAAAATAGCAGCATAACCCGCATTGACGGCATCAGCATGCCCAGGCTGTTCATAGGCCGCTCTTTCATATACTTGAATAGATTTTTTGTAATCCCCAGACTTATATAAAGCCTCAGCAGCTAAATATAAACTCCCTCCATTCATGCGATTATCGCCACGAGTCTCGACTAAAGTTAAGTAATAATCTGCCGCTTGCTTCGCAAAGGCTCGATAACTCGAGCTTGCTGTTGGCATAATATCCTTAGCTGCAGACTTAGAAGTTGAGGCAAGTGTATGCTGCTGTTCGTAAGCTGTCTGCATGCGAACATAATAGAGATGGGAAAGTTCAACAAGATATTCAACTAGAATAGGCCTTACAACCAATTGCTGCTCGGCATTTAGAGAATTCCAGTAATCTGTATGCATGCCGAACTGGGCGACTAAGTATTCTTTAGCTTTCCACTCCTGAATTTCAAACTTACCGACTTTGTAGGTTTTAATCTCATTAAGCGCCATTTGGTAAGCATTAAAATCACTAATATAATTTTCAGTATAGGCATGCGCTACGCGTGCAGCATCTTGAAACCTGTCTTGAATTAAATAAAACCTGAAGAGTGAGTCATAAAGTAAATAAGCGTAGTCTGAATGCCCAACTAATTTCTGTATCGACTCAAGCGTGTCGGTTCCTTCCTGCTTTGAAGAAAGGATGGAAAGTAAACGTAAATTGTCTTCCACCAAGTCTTGCTTATCGGCAGACACAGCCTCGAAGTTTAAAGCATTTTTGAGTTCTGGGAATGATTGAAGTACATGGACAGCCTGCTTTCCAGAATCATCTAAGCGATCAATACGAAAAAGCGACCAAGCTAATTTATATTTTGCTTTTAAATGGAAAAAATCTGTTTGCGAAAAAGTTAAAATCTTTTGATATTGCGCAGCAGCTGAATCGTAATCCCCTATTTCAAAATAGCCTTCAGCCATTCTAAACATACTTTCGTCCACCAGAAGAGAACGAGGATACAAAGCAACTAGCATTTTTAATCGTTTAATTGATTCTTCAGTATTTCCAACAAACTGCAATGCTTTGGCTGTTTGATATATTAGCTCGTCCATCCGCTGATAAAAATCACCTGAATCGATAATTTTATCATAACTATCAAGGACAACCTGACTCTGCTTTAAAGGATCGATGCTGAGTTTTTTAGTTTCAAGTTCATATTTAGCACGTAAATTATTAATACGATTTAGCGCATCAATTTTAACACTCGGTGACTCTGATGTTTCAAAAAGTTTAATATAGCGCTTTAAAACATAGTTGATTGAAACTTGCGGGAGGGGTTTATCTTTATAAACAATAAAAGCCGGTCGAATATCACCAATTTTTTGAGGTTGGGTGTTTACATCTATGGTAAATGCACCGTCTGACTGAGCTAATACTGTAACAGTAGAACCCAGACTAAGAATCAGACAAACAAGGGCTGATAATAAAATTCTAAATAACTTTGCAGAATTAAATTGTAAAATACCTGAGGACGAAGTCATAGTTATCATTGATAGCGCCCATCCAGCAAATTACGTTTTTTCATCTGTTTGCTTTCAGCCATTTCTTCAAATAAATGAATTCTGCCTTGCTCTGATCTCTCAAAATTGGAGATCATTGTCGCTTTAAGTTGGGCTAGCCGCTTACGCACCGATTTAGTGAGTTCCTCATCAAGGGCTGAAATCAAACGAGATAAACGTTTATCTACTGTTTTAATAGTTTGATTTAAAGATTTACTTTCTTGTAGCTGTTTATTTAAGCGAGATTCACCTTTTTGAATTTTATCCTGAAGTGAGTCCAGACGAATTTTTAACACTTCTATACTATTTTTTAGGACATCAACCTGAAGGTTTGACGATAGGCTAGCGGTCATTTCAGGCCGTGCAACCAGAGTATCGATATTCGATTTTTGGGTATTAATCCTACTTAACACACTGGGTGCATCAAACATACTTCTTTCAGCTTTATAACTTTGCTTCTTCTTGGAAAGAGAATCATCGAAAACACTTAACTGGGACGTCCAGAAACCCAAACTAACTTGGAGCATTTTAAGTTCTTTATATAATCTAACCTGATCATATAACGCCACATCTTTCATTAGGTACTGGTAATAAACAGCTTGCGTAGTATTTTTAACAACATCTTTTGCAAGAAACCATTCCAGGCCTTCTAACTCACTGTCCTCTATAAATACTTTGGCTGAGCCATGTTTCACCAGCAAAGCATCAATTTTTTTAATTTTTTCTAGCTCAGCCTCAAATGTATTGCTTGCATCTAGATAGGCTTCTATTGTTTGACTAATATAACCTGAGCGTTCAAAAGCAAAGGGAATCGCCAAATACGCCTCTGCAACACTTTGGTTTAATAGCGAGTAAGTTTTGAGGCTATGCCAGGTTTGTGTTGCGGCCCTGAAATCACCCGACTCTAATAAAGCTAAACCATTGAGATAAAGACCTGCTGGTGTGCTCTCTGAATCCAAATGAATTTTTCGGAAAGTTTGAATAGCCAAGTCATACTTTTCAGCATCTAAATAAAGTTTACCTGCGACTAAGTTGATTCGATCATTTAATGACCTTGCTTCTTTTGACTTGCCAGTATTTAGCGCTTCTGCAATGCCCAACGCCCCAATTGCTCTTGTCTTGTCGCGACTGGTTTCTGCATAGGAGACTGCAAGATTATAGTAAGCATAT
>JBFJZQ010000303.1:0-4197 GCA_041622015.1 Oleiphilaceae bacterium | reverse complement strand
TTTCAGGAACACCTGGCACTGGCGGAGATTGAGATAAGAAAAAGAAATGGTAAACGCCCCATGCCTTATTCATTTCAGCTACCCTCACAGGTGCCTAACAGCATCAGTATTTAAATAGCGATAGTCATATGAAACCAAAAAGTGCTACCTTTTGGTTTCATATGATAGTGGTGTAAAAAATATGTTCGTCATTGGTCAATATCAGATTATAAAGCAGCTGTACCGCAGCCCTTATACGGTCGTCTATCAAGCTAAACCCGTCGAGGATAATTTGACGGATGGAACCGTAATTCTAAAGCTGCTCAATGAAGAATTTCCGTCACCTGAATCTATGGCTAGATTTAAACGGGAATATGAACTGGCGAAAATGGTCAAGAGTACGAGCATTATCAAAGTCCACGACCTATTCCGTTATCAGAATACCCTGGTCATTGTCCAGGAAGACTTTGACGGTTCGTCCCTTGCTGAATTATATGATTCAAGCCCTTTAGCGATTGAACAGTTCTTACCTTTAGCCATTAATATTGCCGAAGCACTCGCCGAATTGCACCAGTTTGATATTATTCATAAAGGTATTAATCCTTCAAATATCCTGCTCAACCCTTCGACAAATGAAATCAGAATTATTGACTTCGGCCTCGCCTCTGAAATACCGCTGGAATTAAGTCAGCTTTTGGATCCGGCGAAAATTGAAGGCAGTCTGGCGTTTATCTCCCCTGAACAGACCGGCAGAATTAACCGGCCAATCGACCACCGTTCTGATTATTACTCTCTGGGCATGACCTACTATCAGCTCCTGGTCGGCACGACCCCGTTTCAATCCGCCGACCCCATGCAGTGGATTCACTGGCACATTGCACAAGAAGCTGAACCACCCGCCGTGCTCAACCCCATAATCCCCCGGACCCTTTCAGACATTGTCATGAAGCTGCTGTCGAAAACGGCGGATCAACGCTATGCCAGTTTATCGGGCTTGATTCACGACCTGAAACGCTGTTGGAAACAGTTTCAGGAAACTGGCGCTATCGGGCAGTTCGAAGTCAGCACAAAAGACATTTCTAGCAAACTGCAAATTCCCAAAAAACTCTATGGTCGTAGCGCAGATCTTGCTCAGTTAATCGCTGCATTTGATCAAATTGTAGACGGCGAGAAAGTAATGCTATCCGTACTAGGCCCCTCGGGCATCGGTAAATCCTGCTTTGTCAGGGAGCTATCGAAACCACTTTTAGCCAAGCGTGGCTTCTTTATCGAAGGCAAGTTTGATCAGCTTGACCGGAGCACCCCCTACAGCTGTTTTATCAGTGCTATCAGAGATTTGATTGCCCAAATTCTGGGTCTGGATGATGCAAGAATCGCAAAATGGAGAGCCACAATTCTTGAGGCCATTGCTCAAAATGGCAAACTGATTACCGATGTCATTCCTGAGTTGGAACCCATTATCGGGCTGCAACCGGAGGTGCAAACCTCTTCGGCCGCCGAAACCAAGAACCGTTTCATGATCACCTTTCAACGTTTCGTACGGGCCTTCTGCAGCACCGAACACCCTCTGGTCATGTTCCTCGATGACTTGCAATGGGCTGACCTGGCATCTTTGCAGCTGATTCAGCAACTCCTGCTCGATTCAGCGATCGGAAATATTTTACTTATTACCTGCTATCGCAATAATGAAGTCAATTCACTCCATCCGGTCAGCATGTTAATTAACGAATTAGTTCAACAAAACATTAGTGTCAGCAAAATTGAAATACAACCGCTGTCTCTGGATCACATCAAGCACTTTTTATCCGACACATTTCAATGCGAACACAAAGAAACCACTGAGTTAGCCGAAAGGTGTCTGATCAAAACCCATGGCAATCCCTTCTTTTTAACGCAGTTTCTAAAACACCTGCATACACAATGGTTAGTGCACTTCGACCATATATCCAATACCTGGCGCTGGGACATCGCTAAGATCGACCAGCAACATACCACCGATAATGTGATCGACTTGATGGTTGAAAAAATCAGAGATCTGTCACCTCAGTCTTATCAGCTTGCTTGCTCAGCCGCCTGCATCGGCAATCAGTTTGATTTGCACACCCTGGCCGCTATCAACTTTCTAACACCTGAAAAAACAGCAAGTAGCTTATGGGAATTACTCAAGGCCGGACTGTTAATGCCCTCTGATGAACGCTATAACTGGGCACAACACCTTCAATCGGATCATGAACCGGGCGATGCACAGACAAATCATACCAAACAAATGACTTATCAAAGTACCGTCTATCGTTTTGCGCATGACCGTATCCAGCAAGCGGCTTACTCCTTAGTCCCGGACGCAGATAAACAACGCATTCACCTTTCTGTTGGCCAGTCTTTGCTGAAAAGCCATCAAGAGAGTAACCTCAATGACATCATTTTCAATGTCGCCAACCATTTGAATCTAGCTGCCGGTTTTTCAAAATCATCCTCCAATCCTACACAGTTGGCCGAACTCAACCTGCGTGCCGGGAAAAAAGCCAAAGCATCTGCAGCCTTTGCTTCCGCATTTCAATATCTTAACAACGGACTTGATAGCTTAAATGCCGCTCATTGGAGCAGCCATTATCATCTGATGCTGCAGCTGCACACTGAAGCCATGGAGTTGGCGTGTATCAATGCTGACTTTAAAGCCATGGAGATGCTGGCTTGCAGAATTATGGAAAAGGCGACAACCTTAATCGATAAGATTCCCGTCTATGAAACACGCATTCGCGCCTTTATCTCAAAAGATGACTCTGCCGGCGCCGTCAAGGAAGCGCATCAGGCATTAGCACTCTTAGGCGTGAACATCACCCTGAACCCCGAGTTCTCAGATGTCGAACAGGCCCTGGTTACGGTCGGGCAAGACCTGTCATCGCGCCAGCCTTTGTCATTAATGGATTTGCCTGAAATGAGCGATCCCCATTTATTGGCCGCGATGCGCATACTCAATCAGGTTTTATCTGCGGCGTATCAATCCTCACCGCTATTATTCCCGATTATTGTCTCAAACATGATTCACTTATCGGTTAAGTACGGCAATTGCGCTGGCTCTACCTTTGCCTACTCATCCTATGGCCTGGTGCTTTGCGGCGTTGTTGGTGATATTGAAACAGGCTACCAATTCGGGCAGTTATCCATCAAATTGCTGGAGAAATTAAATAACGAAGAATTTAAGGCAAAAACCCTTTATGGCGTTTATGTGTTCGTTTATCACTGGAAGCAGCATATAGATAAAACCATCGCTCCATTAAAGGAAATTTTTCAGATTGCTCTGAACACTGGGGATTTCGAGTATGCCGGCTGGGCAGGTATGATGATCAATGTGCATGCCTTTTTTGCAGGAAAACCCCTTGAAAAGCTGGAACAATCAACACAGAAATACTTACAAAAAATAAAGCAGATGAATCAAAATACGGCCTATTTACATACCCGTATTTTTATTCAGACGCTTGATTCATTGAGAAAACCTTTTAATGAAAACATGCCTCCAGAATCAGAAGCATTTTTTGGCACCTTCTATACAGAGCAAGATTCAAACAAACTGCACCTTGCCGGATATGATCAAACCGCGCTGTGCATCGAACACTTCAACAGGATGTTTCTGCTCTACCTCTTGGGCGATTATGACAATGCACTGAAACATTCCGAGCTAAGCGAACATTACCTGAATGGCTTGGTATCATCTGCCTATATTCCTGTGTTTTATTTCATTGATTCGTTAATCAGACTGGCGCTTTGTGCTCAACAAAATCAGCTTGACCCGGCTCCCAGATCAGCGCATCTCGATAAAATCGAAGCCAATCAGCAAAAGTTGAGTTATTGGGCGGATCAAAACCCTGACAATATGGCGCATAAGTATCAGCTGGTTGAGGCGGAACTCGCCTCAGTGATGCTGGACCGCTCTTTAAATACGATTGAAAGCTATCAGAAAGCGATCGCCTTAGCCGTTCAGTCTGGTTTCCTGCATGAAGAAGCCATCGCCAATGAGTGTCTGGCCGAGTATTTGCTAACCAACAATCAGCCTGATATGGCAAAAGTCTATCTTACCCGCGCTTTTCACCTCTACCAGCAATGGGGAGCCGAAATCAAGCTGGGCCAGCTTCAGTTTAAACACCCGCTCCTGTTAGGTGAGTTTTATCAAAGCTACAGCTCAGCACTGCAGTTAAAAAATAAGCAAACCAGCCTGTTAGA
>JBFJZQ010000302.1:0-4207 GCA_041622015.1 Oleiphilaceae bacterium | reverse complement strand
GGCATATCGTGTCGCTGCATTAAATGGTTTGAATAGGATTTTTTAAAAATCGTCATAATGAAGCATATTTCGATATGCTTCTGCTCTTTTAGTGTCTCAGTTCACGCTTCCAAACTACTTCATTTGTAAGACTTTTTCGGATTTTGTAGCATTAGGCATATTAATGTAAATATCTACTACATTGCCCAAAATCTATTCCCACTTTGTTGCCTGACATGGAAAAGTGCAATCTTTATGACAAATCAAATCAATAAGATTTTTATAATATTCTCGTATCTTTTGCTTTCTATACTAATAAGCGCCTGCTCAGAAGGTGATAGAAACTTTATTTCCATCCCAGAAGAGCCTGCCGAAGAGGTAGAAGCTGATATTTTTATCACAGGTGGGGCTGTAAAACGTCCTCTTGTTAATGCTGAGATCAATATTTATAAATTTGAATTAGATAAAGGTCCCATCAATCTATTCAGTAGTGCACTCCAAACATGGTTCAATTTATTAGATGAGAACCAAGTCCAATTGATCGCTGATACATATACTATTGGTGGTGTTTCTGAAGAAGTAGTCGTAGATAATTTAAAAAGTTCCTTGGATAAATTTGGTTATGTGACCGAGTTAAAAGGTCTTAAAGCTGAGTTAGCGGAAGTGACTGATTTTGCTGCGGGTACTGACTTAGTAAATGAGTATATTACTACTACAGCAACAACTGCTGCCCTAGAAACCAACAGCAAAGTAATTGAAGACGTACAAAAGATTCTTGATGAGGCGGCAACATTAAGTGAGCTTCAAAATAAAATTAAAAAGTTGGAGACTTTAACTGACCAATTACTGGAAGTTGATTCTTTTTCAGCTGCAAGGTCTTTACTTAATACCTATCGATCAAAAGAGGCTGATGAAAAGAAACTATTAGGTTTCTCATTTGTCCTTCAACAGATTGATTTATTAACAAATCAAGCATCTCAATTTAATCTTTCTACTATCCGCAATTATTATACAGATAATGTATATGATGTTTTTATCAATGATTTTTCTTTACAAAACGATCCAGTTGCTCGGCAGCATATTGTTGAGCTTCAGGATAGTCTAGTTAATGCTTCGACAGTTTTAGATGCTGAAGATCTTATCCAAGTTGCTTATCGTAAAGAGGGTAATGAGCTGGTAAAGGCGTCATTAGCTAAGCTTCTTAGCAAAATAATTACCGTAGCGGATCTGCATGACTTAGTTACTGGATATGATGCTTTTTATCATGACTTCTCTCTGCGCAGCTCAATTCTAGCGACCTTCGATCCCGAAACTAATACAAAACCTACATTTGAAGAATTGTTCTTGCTGGTTACTTCTGCTTTTCAAGATAATTTAGAAGGTGCGTTTAGAGGCTCTTTAATCTATGAAAATGAACCCAGTGATGAAACAAGCTCTTTTAGTCCAAACCAATTAAGCTTTGGCCTTACAAACTCTCAAGGAATATTGCAAGGTTTAGTGGTGGGGCAGTACCGCGGTTTTGTTTATATGGAGGCAAAAACGACTACTGGAACGGTAGATCTTAACTCTGGCTCAGAACCCATTATTAAAAAAATGGGTACACTCTTTCATACCGATGATATTTTGGGCTATGGCGATAATAATCGAGAAGATGAAACCATTTATTTTATAGTTAATGGTGAAATTCAACGTGATTCAGATGGTGAGCTTATAAACGATGAAGGGCTTATTGATGCTAGATCCAAAGGTAAGGTACTGACAATAAGACCGACGTATTTTGCTACTCCGCTTACTGACTTAGCGTTAACATTATCTATTGAAAAACTTAAAAATATTTCAGCGCTAAAAAATGATGTTGATGCAGATTTATTACCGGATAATAAAATTACCGAAGCAGTTCTAAAAAATTCACTTCAAACAAGTGAGCATACAGTAAAAGAAACTTTCGGAATTAACTTATCTAACCAGAATTTATACCAAGCTTCACCTATCCGCTTGGCTCAAATGCAGTATTCACAGGAAAAAGAACTGGAAGCTATACAGTATCGTCTGAGTGTCGAGAATTATTCCTCATTTTTATATGACTTAATGCGTATAACTAATAAAAAAGGACCTGAATTAGTTGGACTGCTTGCAAAAGATTTACTTGATAATCAGCTCGACGGTCTTAATCAAGAAGAAAATGTTGCGACATTATCCGATATTCACTATTTACAATATATGTTGGGAATAGATCCGTCTGAAAGGTTAATACCTAAAACAAATGTCCCTGTCTCAAATATATATTACTTAATGAATCAACAGCATTCAGCATTATTACCTGAAGATTCGCTAAGTCTTTTTGCTACTAGTAATTCTGATTTAACAATACACGCACCTAGAGGTGGGGTTGATACTGATTTAGATGGTGTTTTAGATAATGAAGACCAATTTCCGCAAGACCCAACAAAATCAAGAAACTTAAGTCCTGGCTATTCTGGTATCTGGTCTGTTAATTACGACAGTTCAGAAACTAAATATATGCCTTTTAATAATTATTTTGAACTTGAATTTAATAAAGAGCAAGTTGAGGGGCTATGTACATCAGAGCCTTGTGTGGGGCTCGGAGACTTATCAGCTACTGTATCGTATGAATTTAAACTTGTCTCAGGGCCTTCGAATTCAGATTTCAGTATTTATCTGCCAGAAGATAATTCTAAAATTGGATTTTCTGCATTTGCGACCACGCCAGGAAATTATCTTGTAAAAGCGGCTTTATCAACAGAAATTGTACCCGCTCAGACATATACAGTGTATATACCTATTCAGGTCGTTGATCCGAAAAGTATCCAAATTAAATTTGACCCGATAGAGCCGCAACCTGGTAAAGCAATAAGTGTCTCATTTAAAGCTACCAAGGCTATATGTCAAATTTACCCTGTTTGTGGAAGTATCAATTTAAATGATGGCGATGAAGAGAATGACTTTTTACCTCTATCTTTATTAAACGATGTTTTTTCGATCAATCAGCAGATCAAGCGCAAAGATAGTACATTATCTTATACCAGTGTTACCTCGAATAACTCGGTTCAACAGGTGGCTGATTTATCCAATATTGAGTTGAATGATACTGTCAATTTAACAGTTAGCTTCAATGCGTTTAATCGTAGCCTAGTGGCTGCGACCTATAATAATGTTGTTGGTAATAGTGAAGACTCTGATAATGATGGTGTTTCCGATCTAAATGATTTCTATCCCTTGGATGCTTCATGTTATCTCGAAAAAGATGGGCTCCTTGATGAAAATAGAGATGGTGACATTAATGAACTAGACGCACCTTATTGCTTTGACAATATTCCAATACCAACTACACAACCTACAAAAACACTCGATGTAAATTTCTTGAATGAAACTTGGTTATACAACCCAGAATGGCATTTTATTGTTCGAAAGAACAAATATTCGACTGGCTATAACGGTCATATTAAGACGCCAACCTTACAAGGCACAAAAGGTTCAATTAACCCTGAACTATTCAAAGTTGATGAAAGTTCAAAGCGTGTTTATTTCGCATATCAAGATGGTTCCGTTGACTACTATTCTCTAGAAAGCCAAATGATAAAGGATTTTTCACCTTCGTATGCATTTAATTCCGTCAAGTCATTGCACCTTTTAGGCACTTATTTATTGGTTGAGTATGAAGGAGGCATAGCACCTAAATTATTCAACAAAAATGCTAATCTAGCCGTGATAGCTGCGGATTCAGCTTATCCATATCCTGGAAATGCGGTTACTTTAAGTGTTGATAGTCAAAATTTGTTAAGTGCTACAAATAGTCTGCTTGAAATAGAGTGGGAATTAGAGCGTGAGTCCAGTGAGAAAGATACAGATGAAGAGTTCATCGTTGAAACATTGCCCGTGCAGATTTCAGATGATGGGCTTACTCTGAACTCGGGTCAGACTGTTTTTGGAGATGTTGTTAAAGTAACTCTCACCTTTATGACTGATGATAATAGACCGATACAGCTTAAACAAAACCTGTTCGTTTTAGGAGTGAAGTCGTTCGTTTTTTCAGAACAGCATTTCGAAGCAGAAAACCCCTTATCTATTTTATTAACCAACTTTAATAGTGATGTTTTATTAAGTGATAATCAGAGTATTTACGTCAATTGGCACAAAAATGATGGAAGTCCAGATGAATTTATATTTGAGTTTACAGAAACTAAGTACCCATTTATTTTCGAAGCAT
>JBFJZQ010000301.1:0-4207 GCA_041622015.1 Oleiphilaceae bacterium | reverse complement strand
CTCTATGGTCGATGCTTTTTGTGAGCGTGCTAATCAAGTTTATCGTTAATTGTTGTCTTCAAATATTGTGGTGCTAATGTCTGATATGATCAAAATTGAAGTTGCTTACGCAACACCGGCTTTACAGAAAATAATCAGCTTTAATGTTCCAGACGGCACATCCGTTTTCGATGCTGCTTGTGAGTCAGGAATTGAGAAGTTTTTCCCTGAGATAAATTTCGATACAATTGATATGGGGATTTTTGGTAAGGTTGTGAAAAAACCAAAAGACCAAAAAATCAGAGCGGGAGAAAGAGTTGAACTATATCGCCCACTGATAATTGACCCTAAACAAGCACGCTTAAATCGAGCAGCTAAATAGTTTGTTAAACCTCAATGAATTTTAGTTGCTCAATGCTTGTTTAATAAGCTGGGTTGTCTTCTAGAAGTGTCCCTTCATATTTAATGAATAGGTCATTTTCATAAAAGATTTTTATGGTTTGTTGTTGTACTTCGCCACCGGCCTTTTGATAGGTATATACATAATTTTCTAGGGAAGAGTCGAATAAATTCTCTACTACAGGCTTGCCTAGCACAAAGTGAACTTGTTTTTGTGTCATACCCGGTTTCAAGGTGTCGAGCATTTCCTGTGTGATAATGTTGCCTTGCTGAACATTAATTTTAAATACGCCTGGAAAACTGCAAGCTTGTAATAAATTGATTGAAAGAATTATTAAAGTAATTGCTATAAATTTAAGATGATTTTGCATTGAAAGCTGGGTTCCACTAATTTTGACTTGGGCTCAAAACAACTTTAAAGTTTGCCGTAAATGTCGTTGAGCGCTTGCTTGAATGAAATTTAAAGAATTAATCTGCCGAGCATGATACCTGAATCATGTGAAAACTGTGAATAGGATGACAAATAAATCATGCCAGATAATGATGAGTTAAAAAAAGCAGGCTTAAAAGTGACTCTTCCAAGGCTGAAAGTCTTGGGTTTATTAGAAGGTGCCGATGAGCACCATATGAGCGCTGAAGATGTATATAAAGCACTACTTGAATCTGGTGATGATGTCGGTTTAGCGACGGTTTACAGGGTTCTAACACAATTTGAATCAGCTGGTTTAGTGCTGAGGCATAACTTTGAAGGTGGTCATGCTGTTTTTGAGTTGGCGAAAGATGACCATCATGACCATATGGTTGATACCGATAGTGGCAAGGTGATAGAGTTTTATGACGCCATTATTGAAAAAAGACAGCATGAAATAGCAGCAGAGCACGGTTACGAATTGGTGGATCATAATCTAACGCTTTATGTTCGGCCTAAAAAGTCCTAACAATTTATGCTGTATTTAACGTAAAAAAACCGTTCAAAATGAACGGTTTTTTTACGCCTATTTACTATTAAGCAAACTCAATCATTTCTTTAGCGTGTGCTAAAGTTTGTTCAGTGATTTTTATACCGCCTAGCATTCGGGCGATTTCTTTTGTTCTATCTTCTTCATTAAGTAAGTCGATTGACGATTTTACGCTGCCATCTTCTTCACGTTTACTAATGAAATAATGATGATCACCTTGCGAGGCAACTTGTGGTAAGTGGGTAACGCAAATAACTTGGCCTTTTTTACCCAGGGTATTTAATAGTTTTCCGACAATCTGAGCAGTACCGCCCCCAATACCCACATCAACTTCATCAAATACCAGAGTAGGAATGGTCGAGCTTTGAGCGATAATGACTTGAACCGCGAGGCTTATTCTTGAAAGTTCACCTCCCGACGCTACCTTGTTAATGGCTTTTGGTGGTTGGCCTGGGTTGGTGCTGATTAAAAATTCAACACTATCTATCCCATGTTGGTTTATTTTATTGCGTTCAAGTGGATTGAGTGAAACAACAAACTTAACAGATTTCATATCCATTAAGGCAAGTTGCTCAGAAATCTGGTCTTCAAGATTTTTACCAACGGCTAATCTGGCTTGTCTTTGTGTTTCTGCTATTTCCAAATAGCGTTTCTCTAGTCTAAGCACTTCCTCTTGAAGCTCTTCTAGGTTTTGGTCGCCATGAGTATATTCTTCAAGTTCTTTGCTGAGCTTTTGTTGTACCGAGATAAGTTCTTCGGGTTCGCAGCGATGCTTTCTGGCAAGTTGATACAAACTACTTAAACGTTCATCTAATTCTTGTAGACGTTCTGGGTTTAAGTCGAAGGTGTCGATAAAATGTCTTAGGTTGTTTGAAGCTTCATCAACTTGAATTTGAGCTTCGTTTAGTAGCTTTAGAGCTTCAGTTAATTGTTCGTTTTCACAGGGCAGGTTAATTAATGACGCGCTAGCATGAGAGATCATGCTATTAATGTTGGTTTCTTCTTCGTCGCATAAGGCTAGTGCTGTGTGAGTTTTGGATAGCAGCAGTTCAGCGTTTGATAACTCCGCATGTTCTTGTTCTAAATCTGAGACTTCATTTTCTTGAAGGTTAAGTGCTTCTAATTCTTCTACTTGGAAGGTCAGTAAATGAATTCGTGCGGTCACTTCGTCTTGATTGTTTTCAAGTTTGGCTAAATGCTTGGATTTTTTAGTCCATTCTCGATAGTGAGAGATCACACTCTCAGAGAGTTCATTAATTTGGGCAAAATTGTCTAGGATGATGCGGTGATTATCTTTTTCAAGTAGAGACTGGTGTTCATGTTGGCTGTGAATATCAATAAGCAGCTCACCAATTGCTTTCAGATTTTGGAGTGGGCTAGGGTGACCGTTAATATACCCTCTAGAGCGACCTTCTGCTGTGATCACTCTGCGCAAAATGCATTGTTTGCCATCATCTAAGTCATGTTCTTTCAGCCAGGCTTGTGCTGTTGCTTGGTTTTCTAAGTCGAAAGTGGCTGAAATATCTGCTTTTTCTTCACCATGCCTTACCATGCTGGTGTCGGCTCTGTCGCCTAAGGTTAAACCCAGTGCATCGAGAATAATTGATTTACCTGCGCCTGTTTCCCCGCTTAAAACGGTCATGCCATTATTAAATAACACTTCAATATAATCGGCGATTGCAAAGTTTGATACGGTAATTTGATTAAGCATGCCTGGTTACCTTTTTAAGCAAAAAGAGGGTGACTTATTTTGATTATTCTGTGTTGATTTTACTGGTTCTATATCCAGTAAGTAAAGCCTTGCTGATATGCTTTTTAAACATTTTTTGTTTATACGTTAAATTTACTTGAAAAAAAAATATCAAACCCCAAATAAGCAGCACTTGGTTTTCGGTTCTGAATTTGCTGTTTTTTCAAAGCAGAGTAAAAACCGATGAAGGTTTGTTTTTGTATCAAAATTAAATATTGGAGGCTCTGGTGAGTTCTGAAGACGAAAAAGATATCAATGAAGAGCAAGTTGTTGAGTATGCAAGTTCTGACGAGTTAGAAGTTGATGTTGAGACAAACTTGAATGAGGAGGCTGTCGAACAGTCAGAGCAATCTGATAAGGACTGGAAAGCAGAAGCAGAAAGCTTGGCTCAACAATTAGAAGAGTTAAAAGATCAAGCAATTCGAGTAAAAGCGGATGCTCAAAATGTTCGTCGTCGCGCAGAGCAGGACGTTGAAAAAGCGCACAAGTTTGCGTTAGAGAAATTTGCTAAAGAATTGCTTCCGGTTATTGATGGTCTTGAAAAGGCAGTTGAAGCTGAAATCGCAACAGGCAACGAAATGAATCCATTGCGTGAAGGTGTTGAAATGACGCTTTCCATGTTTTTGTCATCGATTCAGAAATTCAATCTTGAACAAATTGATCCTGTTGGTCAGCCCTTTGATCCTAGCTTGCATGAAGCTATGTCTATGGTTGAAGTACCCAATGCTGAACCAAATACTGTTATTGCAGCCATGCAAAAAGGCTATACCTTGAATGGTCGTTTGGTTCGTCCTGCAATGGTGATGGTTTCAAAAAATAGTGCCGCAGGTGCAACAAATATTGATGAGCAGGCTTGAAGTTTTTAAAAACGGCCAAATATAGAGCTTAACGAAAAATGATCATGACTGCTTATGGTTAATTACAGCAGTAAGTGGTTAAGAAATTAGTATATAAGTGTGGAGAAATACAATGGGTAGAATTATTGGTATTGACTTAGGAACAACGAATTCTTGTGTTGCTGTATTAGATGGCGATAAGCCAAAAGTAATTGAGAATGCAGAGGGTGATCGTACCACCCCATCTATTATTGCTTATACAGAAGATAATGAAATATTAGTTG
>JBFJZQ010000300.1:0-4245 GCA_041622015.1 Oleiphilaceae bacterium | reverse complement strand
AGCAACTGGGAAAGAAGATATCCATTCTTAAACGATCAGGGGCAAGGCACTCTGGAATACTGGTACTCCATCTTGGATTGTTGGCATCACTCGACTCCCACGTTTGGCAGTGCCACCTAACGATGGAGGTATCCTGTTCCATCTCGGGTTGCGCCATATGATTGCCAGCAATCATTTTGAGGCCAAGAGGGATTGGCTGAATGGCTTCAAGGTCATCAATGCCAGCTGAATAGTAGAATATTTCATGTGCTTCATCATCGTTACCAACAACGGCGGGTACAGTTTGCCACGCGGGTTCCCCCGCATCATCTAACAATCTCTGGTTTGTATCTGGGTCATAGGAAGGCGCTAATAATGCAGGCACCCAGTAAGCAGAACGGTTTAACTCATTACCTTGGCAAGTGGATTCTCCACTTGTGAATAAGGACTCGATCGTACTGTTTTCATCCAAGAGTGTGTTGCCATAGAACCGGTGTAGGTGTGCCGCGTCGTCTTGCCCTAAATAAACGATGGGGTCGTCGTAACTTGAATGCGAAAAATCACAATTTATTCTGACTATGCCACGCCAACTATTATCCGCAACCTGAGAAGGGATGACATTCGTCGGCGTTAAGTCAGGGTCAATACTTTCATCGTACTCATCCCCAAAGATACTACTAACAGTCCAGTTAACGACCTTTGGTTCAGGTAGCTGCTCGCTATCATCGACTACCCTCACCGATAATTCATGTTCACCAGTAGCAATGGGGAAAATGGTATAGGGACTGGTACAAGCTTGATAACCCTGCTGATCGAGCTGACATTGAAATTCACTGGCATTTTCAGCAGCGAAAGCAAAATGTGCAAAAGCCTCTTTAGTGATACTTTCGGGTTGTAATGAAAACTCAATGCTACCTATCAAAAGCGCTTCGTTATCTGAGGCTTCATTACTGATATTATCGTCATTTATATCTTCAGCATCAGCCGAATCACTATCATTACCGCTGCACCCACTTAATAGAAAAGTTAATATCACTAACCCAAAAATATATTGCATTTTTCACTCCAAAAGTTATGAACTTACACTTTAGTAAACGATCATAAACTCGAAAAGTTTACACAGGCTGTATATTTTTTAGGTAAACGTTTTTTATGTAATGATTCTTTGTAAATTCCCCCTATCTAGTTTGCTCTTAATATTGAGCTATAGATTATCCTGTAATAGAGATGCAATTGAGTATCTTCACAAAACGCAATGGAAACCTGAATAACTCAAGTCCGATCCACCACTAATAATCTTGGTGAGACTTACTGAAGCACAAATTCAAACACGGAAGGAAAGGCCCAAGCATCGCTTTCTTTAGGCCGTTCCCCGCGACTCCCGCTCCCATCCAATCAGAGCCACCAACGACATGTACACGCGAACCAATATAGCCTGAAAGGTGTGAATGGCTTATCTCAACATACCCAAAGCCTAAACGGCAGCTTGCGCGAGCCGAATGACTCGTTGAGTACTATTAAACAACGACAATTAAGAGCCACTTATTTGGACGATGCAGAGGGAGAGGTTGAAATGAGTTTATCAGGCAACAACTTGGATCAGCGCTTAGCGGTCTCGGGGATTAATACAGGAAAACATGATGCACAGGCTGTGTTGGATAGGCTTACGCTGCTCAAGTCGGCTTAGCTGATAAGCACAGTATATTCAGCATTAGACTTATGATCTTCAATGAAACCCTGGATTCGTTTGCTTTTGGCAAATGAGCCCAGGGTTTACTGAGATTAGTCAGGGGTCTAATTACGGCGCTAGCCGTTGAATATTCCAGCTATTATCCGCTTGGCGTGAATATTGAAAACGATCATGCAGACGGTTTTCTTGGCCTTGCCAAAATTCAAAACGCTTGGGAACGATTCGATAGCCCCCCCATGAAGAAGGCAGCGGGATTGAACCAGACTTGAATTTTTCAGCGGCTTCTCGGTATTTTTGCTCCAAAAATGAACGTGACTCAATCACTTCACTTTGATCACTGCACCAGGCACCGATCTGGCTGCCTCTAGGCCTGGTTGCAAAATACTTAAGCGATGCAGCACTGGATATTTTTTCACAACGCCCCTCAATTCTTACTTGTCGATTCAATACCAACCAAGGAAAAAGCATGGCGACATGCGGATAGCGCTGTATTTGCTGAGATTTGGCGCTATTGTAGTTAGTGAAAAATACAAAACCTTGTTCATCAAATAACTTCAATAATACGGTACGTACTGAAGGCCCTTCATCAGGATCACAGGTTGCAATACTGAAGGCATTTGGGTCTTGAATATTCGCGTCACTTGCTTGCTGGAACCAAAGTTCAAACTGCTCAAACGGATTTTCAATTAATCCGTCCCGGTCCAAGCCTTGGCTCATGTATTCTCGTCTGTAATCACCTATATCCATTTTTTCACCTAAAAGCGCTTGAATGTCTCATTGACTTAGTTATACGTTTGCCAAACGCTGAATGCCACCTAAGAAAATGTGGCCTAGAAATTCTGCTTTTTCTTTTGCTGTGTGGGTACCAATATCTTCAGAAAAGACCTCTATACTGGCACCAATCATGGCAGAGGTCATTAGGTTCACAGGGAATTTCGGCATCAACCCTGAATCGACTGCTAGCTGCATATCATGCTCTAGATCATTGATCATCCCGATTAATTCAGCTTCGGTACTGACAAATTGTTTAAATACATTGGAATTTTTACTAATCAGTTGCTGCATTTTTGGCTGTCTTTCCATCAATTCACTATAGGCTTGAAAAGCCCCCATAACGAAAGACTCCAAATCATACGCTTTACTGCGTGACTCACTTAAAACAGCCCTCACATCTCTAATCAAAGCGCTAATTAATTCAGCAAAAATAGTGTCTTTATCGCCAAAATGATTATAGAGCGTGCCAACAGAGAGACCACTGGCTTCAACAACATCCATAATTGTGGCACGTTCATATCCAATGGAAGAGAAGATAAGCAGACCTGCATCTAAAATAGCGCGCCGGTTAGTTAATTTTTTTTGTTCCCTTCGTCCTATTTTCATAGTTATTTTCAATCCCTTATTTTCTATGCTAAAGCCTTATAAGATATTCACAGTTAATTGGGTTTATACACTGCTATGTGAGCATAGCCCATGGTTCTCAGATGACTAGCATGCAATTGGCTCATGGCACCTTTATCACAATAGAGCAAATAGTTTGAATTTGGTTCTAAGGCGTCAAGTTTCGTCATTAGCTCATAAAAAGGTATTTCTTTGATTTCATTGTTGGTCAACATTAAGGGCTCTTTGACTCGCTCTTCAGGATGACGAATATCAATCACCACATCATCTTGATGAGGAACTGAGACGACATCGATCTCCGCTATGGTTTGAACGCGAGTCAGTACCTCATCAATTTTGATGGTCATTCTGGACTTCAAGGCTTGTGCCAGAATATCAAAGTCGAAATTAGCTTCTTCTTCAACCAAGCGGTCTTCGGTTGCGCAGGTAGTGGGTCTGTCAGAAATAACCCCACAGTATTCCGGCATATTTTTGGCAAAATCTTCCGTGCCAATTTTTCTGGATAGACTAATAATGTCTTGTTTATCCATGGTCACCAAAGGCCTTAACACTAGCTTCTTGGTGACAGTGTCAATCACACACATGTTTGTTAAAGTTTGGCTGGAAACCTGCGCAATACTATCCCCCATCACTAAGGCTTGGATATTCAAGGAGTCTGCCACTTCTTCTGCGGCGCGCAACATCATTCTCTTTAAGACCACGCCACGCTGCGAGTGATGCACTTTCTGAACGATTTCACCTACCACGTCTTCAAACGGCACCGTGACAAATTTAACCCGATGAGAAACGCCGTATTTTTCCCATAAATAAAGGGCAACTTGTTTAACGCCAATTTCATGTGCCGCACCGCCTAAATTGAAGAAACAAAAATGCGTCTTCAAGCCTCTTTTCATTGTCAGATAACTAGCAACCGTTGAATCAAACCCACCCGACATTAAAGACAGCACATCGTCGACGGTGGCTAAAGGAAAACCACCTAAGCCTTCATAACGTTCTTCAATCACATACAATTCTGAATCTCGGACTTCTAAACGAACAGTTACGTCAGGGTTTCTTAACTCTACGCCACCGGTTTCTAGGCGCTGAAATAAACCGCCACCTATGTAGCGTTCCAAATCGGTAGAGGTAAATGCATGTTTTCCTGCGCGCTTAACTCTTACGACAAAGGTCTTACCCTT
>JBFJZQ010000299.1:0-4246 GCA_041622015.1 Oleiphilaceae bacterium | reverse complement strand
TACATCGATCAAATTACAAGGCTGGAAGCCATGGAGAAAATAGCTTGGCATAAATCTGAGGGGCATAAAATAATTGTTATATCTGCGTCTATGGAAAACTGGCTTAAGGCATGGTGTGAGTCAAATAAACTAGAACTAATAGGTACTAAGCTGGAAGTTGTTTCTGGAAAATTAACCGGAAAGTTTTCAACCAAGAACTGTTATGGCATTGAGAAAGTAAATCGGCTTAAAGAAGTATGCCAGCTAGATAAATACGATTATATATATGCATATGGTGATAGTTCAGGCGACAAAGAGTTACTGGAACTGGCAGATCAAAAATTTTATCGTGCATTTTTTTAAAAAATCTACCAATCAACAGTTTAGTGAGTAAAAAACGTTTTTAACTAATTCCATTTCAATTTATTCTGTAGCACCATCGTCTAATAAGTTCAACCACCCCATAAAGCTCTTTCCTAAGCTTTTTCCAAACTGCTTGAGGCTCTTTCTTGACCCGCACTATATCACTATCATTTTCAGCGACTTCAATCGGAAAAGGCATAAGGCTATAACAATCTACGCCATGCCACCAGTAGCGGTCCATGTAGTCATCGACTGCGATAAACCATTTATTAGCATGTTTAATTAAGGCTGTCGCTGCTTCAGGGGAGAGTACATAACCGAGTGTGCCGGCAGGCCCTCGGATATGGTCTATTAAATCAAATTGTCCTAGGGCTTTTATTTTTTTAAATGTTTTGGGCTTTGGATAAGTGCCGGCTAGACGTAAATACTTAAGCTGGGCTAGTTGTGCTTCTGCAATCTTTAACGCTTCAATTAAAGTGGAATTGATGATTAGATCATCTTCTAGCACAACGATGGTTTTATTTAATTCTACACATTTTTCCCAAAGCAAAAAGTGCGAGGCGAAGCAACCTAGTTCGCCGCCAGACAATGCCTTGCGCCGATACTTCTCGCGCAATTTATCATCGTATCGCGAAAATAAGGGGTGCGGGTTGACTCGGCCATCCACGGCGTCAAAACGCTCAAAAGGAATACCGAGCTCTGTTAACCTTGAACTGGTGGCCGCCCAACGCTGTTCTGACGTTGCCAGATTAATCACATAGGTTGTTAACATAAGATGATTTATTTGTGAAAAATTTAATGCCAATGATTATAAACACCTAGACCATGAGCTGCCATCTTTATTCATTTTCCCTAGGGCAGTCATTTTTGTTTTATGCTATTTTAGCGGCTTTAAATTTCTTGTTATTTTCTCAGGTTTATAAATGGGCTCTCACCAAAAACGCTATTTAATGTATGTTGAGCAAAATTACTCCTTTGCTATTTTACGCCCGATTCAAGACGCTATTCTTAGCAGAGGGGGTGAAGTCGCCTGGTTTATTACCGGGAAAGAAGCAAATAGAGCATTGATCGGTGAGAATGAGACCTTGCTTTCAAGCGTTGAGGAAGTGCAAGGATTTAACCCGATCGCGGTGTTTGTTCCGGGTAATGTCGTGCCGAATTTCTTCCCCGGCGTGAAAGTTGGGGTGTTTCATGGCTTTTTTGCGGGCAAACATGGAAATAGTCATTTCAATATTCGTGGTTTTTTCGATATGTATTGCCCTCAAGGGCCAAATACCACGGGGCCATTTCAGGAACTGGCTAAAAAACACGGTTTCTTTCGTGTCGTGCAAACAGGTTGGCCGAAACTTGACCCTTTATTTAAAGCCCATAATGCTCAGATTGAAGCGCAACAAAGCCAGCAAAATGACAGTCATTCTAATCACAAACCGACGATTCTTTTTGCCTCTACTTTTTCAAAAATTGCCACGGCAGCGCCTCATGTGTTCGACACCATTAAACGGCTTTCAGAATCTGGCGAATGGAATTGGTTAGTCACACTTCACCCTAAAATGGATAAAGATGTCGTCGCAAAGTATCAATCGATTGAAAGTAAGCACTTAAGGTTTATAGAAAATTCAGGGGTACTGTCGGCCCTACAGGAAGCCGATGTGATGCTCTGTGATACTTCTTCGATCATTTCTGAGTTCATTGTTTTACAAAAACCGGTGGTCACTTATAAAACGCTGAATAATGGCGAGCATTTGATTAATGTCGAAGAGCTAGATGACATCGAAAACGCACTTCGCTATGCACTGACTAAACCCTCTGAGTTAATGCAAAAAGTTATTTCTTTTGGACAACTAATTCACCCCGATACCGACGGGAAATCGAGTGAACGTGTTTTAGAGGCTGTCGACTGGTTTATCGAAGAAGGCCATAAAGGGCTTAAAAAGAAGCCTTTAAACTTACTTCGGTCATATAAAATCAGAAAGAAAATGGGCTATTTCAAATTTTAGGGCATATTAATGGATAAGTTATACACGCTTTCGGTCACGATTATTACACTCAATGAAGCAGACCGCATCGAGCGCTGTTTAGAGTCAGTCAAAGACTTGGCAGATGAAATAATCGTGCTCGATAGTGGCAGCACCGATGGCACCTTGGACATTGTTCGCCGTTATACCGACCAGGTTTTTGAAACCGACTGGCCGGGTTATGGCCCGCAAAAACAACGTGCCTTGGCAAAAGCCCAATATGATTGGGTTCTCGCCATTGATGCCGATGAAGCCTTGGATGAAGAGCTTCAACAGAGTGTTCGAAAATTATTAAGCGAGCCTCGTGGCAACAAGGTGGCGGTGAAAATGCCTTGGGGTGTCACGGTGTATAACAAGCGTTTGGATCATGGCCGCAGTGCCCGCTCGCCACTACGAATGGTTTGGCGCGAAGGCGCTTCGTTTACCGATGCCCAGGTACACGAAAAAATTCTTCATGCGCCGGGCGAAACAGTCACTTTAAAAGGCCGTCTACTGCATTTCACGAGCCGTAATTTTGGCCATGCCCTAGAGAAAAGTACCAAATATGCCTGGCTGGGAAGCCAGAAGTATTTTGCGAAAGGCAAACGTTGTCATACTTTACTCAGCCCGGTGTTACGCGGTTTGTGGAGTTTCATTCACATCTATTTTATTCGTGGTGGCTTTCTCGATGGCTCGGTCGGCTTTTTAATTGCAGCGAGTTACGCCCAAAATAACTACAATAAATATGCAGGTTTATGGACGCTCACGCGCATGGAAAAACTTGAAAAACAGGGCAAGCTTAATTAATAGGCTTTATTGGTCAGCTTTCCTGATTCGCATAAAACTCGCGAATCTTGGAAGGCCTTTAGAAGTTAAGCCAAAGTATTTATAGGTGATAATACTGCCGACCTTTGGTGGATTTGCCCTCTCGCCATCTGAGAAGCCGGAGCCTATCTTAAAGCGCTTTCCTTCTTGAAGATGGTTCACCGCTTCGACTAACAAAGCCCCCAGCATGGTTTCATATTTTCCATTTCCAGAAAAATGCGCAAGTACTCGTGCTTCTGCATCACGATAGCTTTTGAGTTTCAGCAAATCATCATCGCGACCAGCATGATAAAAAGAGCCGCCTTTGTGAAGCATCAAACCTTCACCTTTCAATATTTCTATTTCCTTAAGTTTTTGCAGTAATGCTGGTTCATTGGCGATTTTATATTGTGGAATAAGCCGTAACCAAAGAGGTGTATTTTCAGTCGCGAAGTACTCTTTTAAATACTCTAAACGTCCATCAAAATCATCGTCGTTTTCAGGCAGGTCAAATACTTGATAGCTTACTTTTTGCCACTCTTTATCTATAGGCACTTGCTTACGCACAATGCCGGATAAACGATCGAATTGGCCCCGGCCTAACCAAAGTTCACCATCTAAGGCAAAACTCGGAAAACCTTCGGTAAACCAATCGGGCGCATGATAAATATTGCCTTGTTTTGAAAGGAACTTATTGCCATCCCAATAAGCCCTAACACCATCGAGTTTTTCACTCACCCAGTAGTCGTGTAAGTGAATATCGGAATTATAGATATTAGCCAATTGCAGTGCGGGCGCTTGAATGTCTAATTCATTTGCGTCCACAGAAATGCACGGCAGAAACCAAATAAATATTAAGAAGTATAATGAATGTCTTGCAGGTAGTCTTAGGGGCATAATGTTCATCCTTGAATATCATGTTGAGTTAGCTGATGCCTTCCTAGCATCAACTAAACCCAAGATAGCATTAAATCTATGTTTATTAAAAACATACCCTGTTCTTTTACGCCGTTGTTCTATATAAAGATAAGCACTTTAGAAAGCGGCTTTAGTCAGGAAAGGTAAACACCATGACAGATACCCACCCAGCCACCATCTTATTAGTT
>JBFJZQ010000298.1:0-4260 GCA_041622015.1 Oleiphilaceae bacterium | reverse complement strand
ATTTATCACTATTTTTTCGGCAATAATTATATTTATATGACGACAAGTAGTGCTGCTGTCTTTCTGTTAGTAATTATTGTGGTTCGTTTGTTTGGCAAGGATAGTGCCTTTCTCAGAACAGCAGCACTGGCTGCGATTGTGATTACCATTTACTCGACTTGCTATTTTTTGGGCATTAGGGGGACGACGTGGTTGTTTCCCTTAGTTATCGGATTGTTTTTTAATTATTCCAAGAAATGTGCTCTGATTATGTCGACTATACTTGTTTTTATCGGTCTGATGTTGGCTACTCATACTGTTGAAACAGAGTTGGTTGTTCGAATGCTATTTCCTTTAGGGCTAACCATCAGTTTTGCTTATCTGTATCGCGCCACTATTGAAAAAGAGCAATACCTGCTTGAAAAAGAGGCCAACGAAGATTACCTGACAGGTATTCGTAACCGTCGGAGTTTTCAAGGCTGGTTGCAGCGTGCGATTTCATATCTGGAAAAAGATAATTACCTTTTAGCCGTTTTCTATTTGGATATAGATGACTTCAAAATGATTAATGATACCTATGGTCACGATGTAGGAGACCTGGTATTGAGAGAAATTAGTAAGCGGCTGGTTGGTTCGATGAGGCAAACGGATTTGGTTGGTCGAGCCGACAAACATCAGTTCGCGCGTATTGCGGGTGATGAATTTGTCATTGCTGCCAGCCATATCGAGCATCAGCAGAGTGTGGATATTATTGCCCAGCGCTTGTTAGCATCCATCAACGCACCTTTGAATATTGATGGTGTTGAATTGAAGTTAAGTACCAGTATTGGTGTGACAATATCTGATGGTCATAATGTCTCAGCTGAAGAATTACTTAGAGAAGCTGACGCAGCGATGTATCGCTCCAAAGAACAGGGTAAGAATAGAGTTACTTATTTTGATGAGGAAATTGCGCGTCAGATTAAGCAAAAGCAACTAATAGCAAAAGGGATTGAGGAAGCCTTGCGTAAAGAAGAATTCTTTCTCAACTTCATGCCGATCTTTAAACTTGATCCTCAACAACAAAAGGTTTTAGCCGGTGCTGAAGTGCTTATTCGGTGCCAGTCAGATTCTCTAATGGGGCTCGGACCAGATCAGTACATACCTGTAGCGGAAGAGTGCGGCGCGATTAAGGATATTGACTTATATGTTATCAGACGCTCTTTTCAACTGTTAAGTTCAGTTCAAGAGATGCTCCCGAAAGACTTTATTCTTGCGATCAATATATCCTCGAAAGAGCTGTATAACGATGAATTCCCACAACAGCTTGACTCATTGGCCACCGAATACAACATTAAGCGTAGCATGGTAGAACTGGAAATTACTGAAACCAGTCTGGTTGCCTGCGATGATAAAATAATCGCGATGTTGCAAACTATCAAGAATAAAGGCTTTAACTTGTCACTGGACGACTTTGGCACCGGTTATACCGCCTTTAGTCAGCTGCAACATTATCCCGTTGATACGCTCAAGATTGATCGAAGTTTTGTCTGGAATATCGATGATGCAAACCAGAATCAAGAAACTATGGTGGATGTTATTTTATCCTTAGCCAAGTTATATGAGGTTAAAATTGTCGCTGAAGGGGTAGAAACGCAGAGCCAGCTGGATTATCTGGCGCGCTCCAATTGTGATTATTTTCAAGGCTTCTTTCTAGCCAAACCCATGCCCTGGGAAACCTTTAAGAGTGATTATTTAAAGAGTAACTTAGCGGGTTCAGATTTAGGGTTTTTGCATAGTTATTGACCGGGTGCTTTATATTCCTCAGAGCTTTCACAAGCAACCGCCTACTTATTATTGTCTTTGTTAGGGGTGCTTAGTATCGAGTTTAGTCTGATCTAAAGATAGTTTGTAAAAAGATAGACGCATTCATGCTTCGGCTTAGCGATCTGGTCATTCTTATCTATACTCAACTTATAATTTCGATGATGAGTTTTTAAATGGCCGGTGCTAAATTTTTTATTCTTTGCATAGTTATGTTTATTTTAGGGTTTGCTAACAACCTTGCTTACGCTAAAAGTGAAATCAATTTCGCGCTTTTGGTGTTGAACGGACACCAACGCAATGCTTATTTTGAATTAGTGCAGAGATTTGAGCGCCATTACCCCTCTATAAAAGTCAATATTCAAGCAATTGAACAGGAAAGTTATAAGAAATATATTGAATTATGGCTAAAATCGGATGATCGAAGTGATGTGATGTTTTGGTTTGGCGGTGAACGCTTGAATGAATTTGTTAGGCAAGGCCTTATCCAGCCCATCGATGATTTATGGGTGCGTTATCAGTGGTCGGACCATATCACAAAAGCAGGGCAATCTGCTGCGCAAGTCAAGGGGCGGCATTATGGCCTCCCGATTCACTATTACAATTGGGGCATCTACTACAATAAAAAGCTCTTCGCCAAATATGACCTGGTAGAGCCCCAGACATGGGATCAATTTCTAGCTCTTTGTGAGAAGCTCAAAACCCATGGCGTCACTCCCTTAACCTTAGGCTCTAAAGATGATTGGCCTGTTGCCGGGTGGTTCGACTATTTGAACCTCAGATTAAATGGCCTTGATTTTCATAAATCCTTAATGAATGGTGAAGTGTCTTATTTTGAGCCTAGAGTGCGAGAAGTTTTCGAACACTTGGGCAAGCTAGTTAAATCAGACTATTTTCTTAAGCTACATGAAGATAAAGCCTGGAAAGCGGCTCTGCCTTACCTGTATAGAGAGATGTCTGCGATGGTCTTGATGGGAAATTTTTGGACTTCACAAATACCTGAACCATTGAAACAAGACTTCTCATTATTCAGGTTCCCGCAACTATCTGAAACGATGCCTTATTATGAAGAAGCGCCAACCGATTTATTAATTATTCCAAGCAACGCGAAAAACAAAAAAGATGCGGCTGTTTTTCTCAATTTTATGTCGAGCGAAGCGGTGCAGTATGAGTTGAACGATGCACTTGGCATGTTAGCGCCGCAGAAAAGTTCACGGTATCAGGAAGATCATTTTCTGGGTATCGGTGCAGATATTTTAAGAGCCTCGAAAGGCTTATCTCAATACTATGACAGGGATAACCCAACACCCATTGCTACAGAGGGGATGAAGCAAATTAAGCGTTATATGCTGGATCCATCTGAGTTAGAAGATGTACTGGCAGAGTTAGAACGTTTGAGGCATTTATCTTTTCAACAAAAATAGCTCTGTTCTGATGGGCGTTGCACTTGCTTGAGCGGATATCTCCGCTCCCTGAGCTTACCTGTACTGAGCCCGCCGATTTCAGGCAATAACTAACAACGCTGAGCTAATAAGCTCAAAATGGATAAAGCAAATTACAGGATAGGAGTTAGCTGAGGCAAAAGTCGATTTGGAAGAAAATTTAGCTGGAATTACCACGATCAATCATGAGTTAGGTAATTTTGCCTATGCCGCTTCACATGATCTGAAATCGCCTTTAAGAGGGATAGACCAGGATAGGAGAGGATTTAGGCGAGAGTCTGAATGCTGATGCACAGAAACATTTATCCATGATGCGCAGCTGTATTGGCCGAATGGAAATGTTATTAGATGATTTACTGGCCTATTTGCGAGCAGGGCGCTATGACGGTGAGAACATTGAAGTCAATACCCAAATTCTAATTGAAGATATATTTGATCTAACTGAAGGGAATAATAACTTTGGACTGGTGCTGGATGAGACTATGCCCATCATCACCACAATGAAAGTACCTTTGGAATTGATATTTAGAAACTTAATCGCGAATGCAATTAAACACCACGATAAACAGCACGGAGTCATCTCAATATCATCAAAAGAAATTAACGGGGGGCTTGAATTTATCGTTCAAGATGATGGTCCAGGTATTGCTCCTCAGCATCACGAGCGAGGATTTGGCATGTTCCAGACACTTAAGCCTCGGGATGAGGTGGAGGGCAGCGGTATGGGGTTGGCATTGGTCAAAAAAGCCGTTGAATCTAAGGCGGGGGCAATTAGTCTAGAATCCGATGGCGTTCGAGGCTGTTTATTTCGTTTTACCTGGCCTTTAAAAAGTAATTAAGGTTGTATTGTAGTATGGATGAGCAAAAGTCAAGACGCAGAAAAGACCCAGAACTACATTTTAGACCATAATTTGGGTGCGCATACTGGGTGTGAACTGGTCCAGAACCTAAAAACCGAATTAGCTTCTCCTTCTTTTATCTTGCTTTCAGGTGTGATTACTGAAGAAATGGCCAAGGATGCGATTGACTTAGGTAT
>JBFJZQ010000297.1:0-4270 GCA_041622015.1 Oleiphilaceae bacterium | reverse complement strand
GTATGCTGGTTACCAATTGTTGCATTCAAGTTATGCCATTCTGGCTCATTTGGATCTTTAGGAGGATTCGTTGGGTCAAAGGCTACGTGACACTGAACGCAAGGGTGACCAATGGCAAAACGCTTGTTTTCTTTGATTTCTGTTTCTTCATATGGTGCGGTCATTGGGTTGTAAACAACATTACCCGAGTCATCTTTTACGACTTCATTATAGTATTTTCTATAGCCCAACACCCCAGAAGAGTGTGGGTCTTGGCACTTGTCATACCAATTGGTTGATGCATCACCTTGTTCACAGTCCGGGTCATTGATTAAACCCCATTTAGTAAAACGATAAGGTCGAGTACGGGTATCTAACCACGGGTAATTCATGCCTTCTTTACCGGTGAGTCGCGCTTGATGGATTAGGTTTTCATCTTGGTTTCCGAAGGTACCTTTGAACCAGACATCTCGGCCACGGCGTGCTTGTTCACGTAAGGCCTTGGCTTTTTCAGGGTCAACCGCTTCGACATCTTTAAATAACGCCATGACATAACGACAGCCTTCTGCATCATAGCCAGTAGGTTGAGGTTGATCGCACGGTGGTGGTGTATATTGAGCGATTGGCTCTATTTTCCAGGTCACCGGATCACCGCGTTCATGGGTGTCGGCCGATTTGCCTTCAGGCCAAACTTTTCGGGCAGCTAAAGTGTTGTAATAATTTTCTTCAAACCAATCTTTACGTTCTAACCAATAAGGCGTGCCTTTATAAACACCTGTTGTTAGGTCACGCTCTACTAAATCAGGAATGCCGACACTTCGAAACGTAGCTCGATAAGGCTCATCAGAAACCTCAACATTACCCGTAGGCATATCATAAAAACTAAGCTCTGGGATGTTGGGTGAAGGAAAGCTGTCAGGAACTGGCGGAACGGAGGGGGGAGCGGGTGGAAGCGTTGCAAAATGAAAAATAGCGGCAGCTCCAATCACTGAAATGCCGGCCAGGCCCCAAAACTTCTTACTCATACCTACTTCCTTATTTAGATTGATTCATCAGATAACCAAGCGACATAGACTCACAAAAATGCAGTTATCTTTGTTTGCTTCATCACATACTTAAAAAGTTTAGTTCGATTATTACCGAAGTGATAATTGATCAGAAAGAGATTGTCGTGTAAGTGGGCGAAGTGTTCAATGTTTTCTGAGAAAAAAAACCAATAGAGTGCTTCTAATATCTAAATATAATAAAAAATTAAGTGCTTAGGTTGTTTTAAATAAAACAACTGTACATGCTAATTAAATAAGTCTGCACACAAAAATTAAAACTTTCGGCTATGTACAGAATCAACTTACTCTTAAAAACACCAACTCTATACCGAACTCAAGGGTAGCTGAATGCGAAACTCAGTGCCTTTATCTAGCTGAGATTGAACCGTCACACGCCCACCGTGCCCTTCTACAATCCGGCGGACGATCGCAAGACCTAAGCCTGTACTGGGTTCTCCGTGGGTGCTTTTTATTTGGCTAATATTAAAGGGCTTGAATATTTTTTCCAGGTCTTCAGGGGGGATGCCTTGGCCTTGATCCGCGACACGGAGGATGACGTTTTCTTGATCATGGCTAAGTGAAATGCTGATTTGTGTCTCTGGTGAGGAGAATTTAATGGCATTGATCAATAAATTATCGAGTACTTGGGCTATTTTATTCTGATCTAACCAAAGCTTCGGAGGTGTGGTAGCAGCTTGAAAAACTTCACGTATTTGTTTTTTATCGGCTAGCCTACGATTGATGGCAACCGTTTGCTCGACGAACAATTTGAAATCTGTCTCTTGCAGGTCCAGATGAAGTTTGCCGGCATCAATTTGTGACACATCAAGAATATCGTTAATTAATCGGAGCATGTTGTCGCTGGTGCTGCGGATTAGTGAAATAAAGTCACGATGTTCTTGGCTTAATTGGGGAGAGGCCTCGTCTTCTAGAAATTCGCTATAGGTGGAAATCACCCCTAATGGTGTTCTCAGTTCGTGGGCGGCCATTCCCAGTAATTCATTTTTTTCATCATTCAACTCTTCCAGTTTACGTTTCTGTCGTAACAGTTCCAGTTCGTAATGACGTCGTGCTGTCGCATCAAATATTGTGGTGCGATAGTGTTTCGGTTTATCGTCTTGAAGTTCTTGGTCTTTAGCTTGGCGCAAAATACTGGTCACCAACACCGGTCGAGCTGGTTTTCCTTCAGACAACAACTCAAAGGCTATTTCACTCACGGCCTCCTGCATTTTAAGCAGGGGTGAAAAATGCGTTTCATAATAAATTTTGCCTGGAATAGGCAGAAAATCCTGGATTCGGCGTTTATTGATGAGGTTTTCACGAGAGTAGCCCGTCCAGCCTAGAAAGGTTTCATTGGCTTTGACTATCAAGCCATCTTCCTGAATCAGGAGATAGCCGCAGGGAGCATGCTCGTATAACTCTCGAAAGTCATCATCGTATGTGTCGGCCTTAGTGTTCAAGGATAAGAGTCGCATCAGGTGAGCAGCTTGCTTCGACTGCTAGATGAGTTTTAATCAGGGCAATAGTTTCTTCTGGTGCACTTAGGTTGGGGCAATGGCCTGTTGCTTGCATCATTTCAAAGTGACTATTGGGGATGTATTTATGAACGAAGCGTCCTACTGACTCGGGGGCAATCACATCGTTAGAGCACTGTAGGACAAGCGATGGAACTGTGAGTTTGGGTAAATCCTTACGGTTATCCGAAGTAAATGTTACACGGGCGAAATGGCGAGCGATGTCCGGATCTGTTTGGCAAAAGCTATTGCTAAGCTCTCTTCCGAGCTCAGGGCGTTCAGGATTGCCCATGATGACCGGTGCCATAGTGTTAGACCAGTCCAGATAATTTGAATCAAGCATGTCGAGTAAGCCTTCGATATCTTCCTGATTAAACCCCCCAATATAATCATCATCATTGATATAGCGTGGCGAAGGACCAACCAGAATGAGTGTTTTAAAATAATGGGGGACAGCAATTGCCGCGAGAATGCCGATGATGGCACTCACCGAGTGACCAACAAAGATAGCGTTGTCAAGCTTAAGGGCTTTACATATAGCCAGTAAATCATCGGCATATGCTTGCAAGGTGTCATATTTAGTAAAGTCATAGGCAGACCAGTCAGACTTGCCTGCGCCCACATGATCATAAAGAATGATTTTATAATTTTCTGCAAATGCCGGTGTCACAAGGCGCCACATGTTTTGATCGCAACCAAAACCATGGGCGAAGATCATAGGGGTGGTTCCACGGCCAGAGATTGTAATGTTATTACGTTTAATGACGTCCATCTATCAACGTTCTCCATGATGGGCTGTGAATGTCCAAGATCCAAACTTAAGAAAAAATGAATTTTTCAAATTCTTCAATGGCCACTGAGCAGCTAAATAAATTACCTTGAAAAGCTTCGCATCCTTCTTTAAGTAGTAGTTTGTGTTGTTCTTTTGTTTCAACACCTTCGGCTATGACGGCCAGTCCGAGGCTATGCGCCAAGGTGACTATGGTGCGGGCAATGGCAACATCACTTTTGTTTTTCCCTAAATCTTTTACAAAAGACTGATCTATTTTTAACTGATCCACGGGAAGGCGTTTTAAATAGGAGAGAGATGAATACCCTGTGCCAAAATCATCAAGTGAAAACTGTACGCCTTTAGCCTGCAAGGAATACATCTTGTGAATCGTGTCTTCAGTGTTATCCAGAAGCATACTTTCTGTGAGTTCTAGTTTTAGATTATGTGGGTTGGCACCGTTGATAGCGATTGCCTCATCGATGAGGTGCAGGAAGTCAGGATGACGGAACTGACTGGCGCTGACATTTACTGCAATGGTAAAAGAAGCCAGGTCTGGGAGCGAATTCCAAATTGCTAATTGATGACAGACATTTGCAAGTACTTGTCGTCCTAGTTGCAGGATGAGCCCGGTTTCTTCTGCTAGTGCAATAAACTCGTCGGGGAGAATGACCCCGCGCTGAGGATGTTGCCAGCGGACCAAAGCTTCGGCTCCGGTAACCTGGGAGCGGGAATTAACTTGGGGTTGATAGTGGACAAAAAATGCTTTCTGAATTAGGGCTTCGCGCAGTTCTGTTTCTAGTTTAATACGTGTACTGACTGCCTGTTGCATCTCAGGATCAAAGAAGCGCATGGTATTTTTCCCAGCGGCCTTCGCTTGATACATGGATAAGTCAGCTTGTTTCATGAGTTCGTCAACGGTAACCGGGTTATCGCTAAACAACGACACACCAATACTGGGG
>JBFJZQ010000296.1:0-4274 GCA_041622015.1 Oleiphilaceae bacterium | reverse complement strand
GTAATAAAAGTGGTTTTGGTACGTGCTGATGACGGTGGCTATATTAATGTAAATTAGACCGTCAATAAATTATGCTATTGTATTTAACTATAGCTTTGATTAATTCCCGCTTTCGTCTTCATTATCGAATTAACAGGAATTATTGTCACACTATATAGGGAAATTAAAGGGAATTATGATTCCTGTTAATAACAAGTTAGATTAACGCTGCATAAAAATGATTAAATCATAATAATTACATAGGAAAAATGTAGATGGAACAAGTTACAGTTTATAAGTGCTTTATCGCATCCCCCGGAGACACGGCAAATGAAAGAGAAGTATGTGATAGTGTTTTTCAAGAAATCAATAATACTCAGGGGCAGCAATTCAATTTTCGTATTGAATCAAAAAAGTGGGAAAACGATGCTAGGCCTAGTTTTGGTGAAAGCGCTCAGGACGTTATAAATAAACAGCTAGTTAATAATTTTCAATTATTTATTGGGATAATGTTTACTCGCTTCGGGATACCAACAAAAGTGGCTGAATCAGGTACAGAAGAAGAGTTTAATCTTGCGTATGAGAATAAAGATAATGTTGAAATTATGTTTTATTTTAATGACGAGAAAATAAGCCCTGATGATATAGACACAGATCAGTTGTCAAAGGTTAATGCGTTCAAAAGTAAATTATCAGATAAGGGTGGATTATATTCAAAATATATAGGCATAACCGACTTTGAAAATAAGTTAAGAAAGCACTTGCAAAATTATTTTATGGAAATATATAAAGTACCTCAGAAAAATATTCATAATAGTAGTTCTGATGAGACTGCCAATATCTTACTGGATCGTTTAAATGAAGCGTTATCTACTTTTTCAAACCAGCCTGAAGTTTGGGTTAACCCAATTATACATGAACCTAAAAGTTCAAAAGATGGTACTAGAGATGATGAAAATGAAGAGGTGGAAATTGACAGTCTCGTCAGTAGTCCTTATTCAGCAATAATAAAAGCCCCCCCTCAGTTTGGTCTTACATGTCTATCACATTACTTAGTACTGCAGGCATGGAAAAACAACAATTTATGGGTTTATTTGGATATGAGCACAATAAACATTCAAATGGATTCCGAAAAATTAATAAAAAAAGAGTTAAAAAAACTAAATGTTAGCGAAACAAATATCGATTGTATTATCCTGGATTCATGGAAGTCATCCCTGACTGGTTCAATGAAAGTTCTAAGAGGACTTTGTAATACATATCCAAAAACACCAATAATTATCATGAATACCATTGGGGATTTTAAGCCAAATCCTGAAAAAAATATAAAGATCAGTAGAGAATTCAGAGAACTAACTCTCTCCGCCTTGTCTAGAAAAAGTATAAGAAAAGTTGTTTCAGAATATAATACAAAGAAAAATCTTGGTGATGAAAATATTGTTTTAAATAAGGTTGTTAACGATATGGATATATTGAATATTCATAGAACCCCATTAAACTGTTTAACGCTACTAAAAATTTCTGAAAAACATTTTGATGAAAGCCCTGTAAATAGAACAAAAATGATTGAAATGTTCTTATTTGTTTTATTCGATCTAGTAGAGCTACCGACTTATAAGACAAAGCCTGATGTAAAGGATTGCGAACATGTCTTAGGTTTTTATTGCGAAGGATTAATTAGAAGTAATGTCTATGATTTTAGTAGAGACGAATTCATTAAAAAACTAAATGTATTTTGTGAAGAAAAGCTACTTGATATTGAAATATCTGTTGTATTTGATGTTCTATTACAAAACAGAATTATTGTTAGCTGGGGTGATAGATACAGATTTAAAGCAGCGTACTGGGTATACTATTTTTCTGCTAATCAAATGCATGTGAACAAGGAATTTTATAATTACATAATAAGTAATGAAATTTATACTAATTTCCCGGAAATTATAGAGTTTTACACCGGTATAGACAGGAATAGTTCGGATATGATAAGTGTCCTAACTAACGACTTATCTAAACAGTGTGACATTGTTGAAGAAAAAACAGGAATGACTGTTGATTTTAATCCGTTAGAAGCAATGGAATGGAACCCATCAGAAGAACATATCGAAGAGGCTAAGAAGCTAATTAATTCTGAAGTTATCAAATCCAACCTACCAAATTCTTTAAAAGATGAATATGCCGATCAAAACTATAATTATGATCGGCCATACAATCAAGATGTTAGTAATATTCTTGAGGAGTATACGTTTTTAGTCTTAAAGCAAAAAATATGTGCTTGTTCTAGGGCGTTACGCAACAGCGACTATATTTCACCAAATGAAAAAAAGGACTTGTTGAAACAAATAACAAGAGGGTGGCTACTGTTTTCAAAGATACTATTCGCGTTATCGCCAGTCTTGGCTAAACATAACCATGCATCTTTTGACGGTTTGGGTTTTGTATTATATGGCTTTAGTGATACTAATGTTGATGAAAAAATAAAAAAAATTATTCTATGCAATCCTAGTTTTATAGTTAAGTTATTTAAAGATGACTTGTTTTCTCCTAAAAGCGCACCTCTATTATATGATGCGATAAAATCTGAAAGTAATAAACTAATTAAACATGAGTTAATATTATTACTGGTATTCGGTAGGCCAAAGGAATGGAAAAATTATATTAAAAATTATATAACTCATTTACCTAGAAACTCACCATATTTACTTGATGTTTTAAATTTATTAAAAAACAGATGCAGGTATGATTTTGCAACACTTGGTGAAATAACTGACATGGGCGAATTGTTAAAAATGTGTTATGCAAAACATGAATTTAGTGGTGCTAATATTGTAGATAACATGAAAAAAATATCAAATAAAGTGATCCCAAAACGACAAGATGATTTAGCTTAAAAAATCTAACAATTAGCTAAACATTGACCATTTTATACGCCGCTTCGTTTTACTTCACTCTGTACAAAATGGCAAGTTAGCATGGCGTTAGGCTCACAAAGGAAAGTTATGTGTAATAGACCACCAATTCCAACAGAAATAAAAAGGCGTGTTCTTGTCGAAGCTGGACATCGTTGTGCAATACCAACCTGTAGATACATTGACGTTGATGTCCATCACATCATCCCTTGGGAAACCTGCCAAAAGCACGAATATGAAAACCTCATAGCTCTTTGTCCTAATTGCCACAGGCGTGCACATAAAAAGAATGAAATTGATCGTAAATCGTTAAAACTCTACAAGGCAAATTTACGTTTTACGCATGATCGTTTTTCTCAACTAGAAGTAGATATTCTTTTTGAGCTGGGGCAGTCACCTCAGTCACAAAAAATGTGGGCACCATTCAATCAGTTGTTGTTAAAAAGACTTATTGATACTACCTATATTAATTATGTTGTAACACCAGCAGGTGTAATTATTGGTGGTATGAAATCAAATCCTGATTACATTCAAATAACAAAAAATGGGCAAGACTACTTGGAGTCATTAGGTGAGGTAGAGTTGTAAGCCTATCAAGAAAATCAACAAGGACAAAAAACAGTTGGCTTTTTGTTCACTCCGCTCACTTATTTTTGCCAACAATTTTTTGCCTGTTATTTAGGCGTTAGGAGCCCAAGAGGGAAATGAGAGTAATTCTATTTTTATCAATATTCTTAGTTGGCCATAGTGCCAATTCATATGAATATATAGGCGTAACACAAGATGGCATTGACAGTGTGTACAAAGAAGCCATGTCAAAGCCTGGCATTGCCGTCATTGAAGAGCACGACTATAAAAAGGTTACCATCGCCAGCGAACGAACAACTTATTTTTTTACGCTGCCAGCACACCCTGCTCATCCGGCCGTTGTGATTCAAGAGGTAGTGGAAGAGAAGGGAGCTATCTATTTGCAGGCAAGGGGCATCACCGCCGGAGATCGGAAAATATTTGAACAATGGCTACGTAATTTTGAGCAAATGCATGAGCGTGTACGCAAACAAATGGGGTCCTCTGCCAATGGCTCCTAACAAGTTAGGCAAGCGGGACAAATTAAAGCGTGGCTTCGCCACAATTTGCCCCTTCCAAAGGCGTTAGGTGATTTATTTTGTTTTCTAAAATTAAAAATTGGTATGAGGGAGAGTGGGTTCTTTACGAAAGCCCGCCTGATTCCGACATCGTTATAATTGGAGACATTTGGGGTCAGAGTGAAAACTCTTCGATCGAATTCGAAAATGGAAATATTTATGTTGTTAACTATGAGGACTATTACTAATGACTAAACATAAGCCACCTCACCCGGGAGAGTTTATTAAAGAAGTATATTTATCC
>JBFJZQ010000295.1:0-4285 GCA_041622015.1 Oleiphilaceae bacterium | reverse complement strand
TAAAGAGTTTGTGAAAATAGAATCGATCACTAACCATTACTTGTTCATTAATACCGTTCTGCAGTCAGCATGTGTTTTTTGTAATGTTAAGAGTAACTGTAGACAACAAGTATTTCGAACAAATCAACATATTAAAGTGCCTATTTCCCATTGCGAGGACGCTATATATTCTCAGGGAGAAACAGTAACACTTGAGGTTGAAGGTGGCTCATTGATACATGCAGCCTTACTTATATATTCAACTCCCTTGTTCGGCCTTATCATTGCAGCATTAGTTTCAACCGAAATTAAACTTGGAGAGCTGGAAAGCGTTGCGTTTAGCTTTGTAAGCTTTTTTCTTGGCATGGTTATCGCCAAAAAAATCTTAGAGAAATTTGACTTAACGCTCCACATTAATAAATAAAGAGCAAACAATGATGAGCACAATCAAAGTTGAAGTTTGTTATGCATCGGTACACGAACAAAAACTTATTTTATTAAATGTCCCTAGTGGCAGCTCAGTTTTTGAGGCTATAGAGCAGTCAAAGATTAGGAACCTATTCCCTGAAATTAATCTAGAGAAAAACAAAGTCGGTATTTTTGGAAAAGTATTGAGGAACCCTGAGACGTGCCAATTACGTAGTGGTGATCGAATTGAGATTTATAGGCCACTTTTAAAAAATACATAAGCGCAAGTTTTGTGAGCGATTTTGATTGTTCATCCTGCTTTAATAAGCGAGTCTTAAAGGTACTTCTCCAACAGATAGCATAAAAGTTAGAAAAAGTTTTTTTATCAACAAAATCATGATAATGCACTGAACTAATTAAATGGAGACGGTTTGATGAAATTAATGCTTTTGGTGTTGATTTTAGTGTGTATTCTGGTTTTGCTCATGAGCAATAAATTTACGCCAGCGAAGCTATTTTTAGCAGCGTGCTCGCTATTAATCATTTTAGACATCATTCCGAGCGAAATGGCATTGCAAGGTTTTTCTAGCAAGACGGTGTTTACTATCGCATTTTTGTATGTGGTAGTGGGAAGTTTGCGAGAATCCGGTGCGATTCATTTAATACGCCGATATTTGGTTGGTTTGCCTAAATCACAGTCAGCGGTGATAAATCGAATCTTACCCGTGACCACAATTTTGAGTTCTTTGGTGAATAACACTCCTGTGGTTGCAACCTTTACGAGTGTTGTTCAAGGCTTAAGTAAACGATTTCCCATTCGCCTTTCTCAAGTATTAATACCTATCAGTTATGCTTCAATTCTGGGAGGCATGTGTACTTTGATTGGCACAAGTACGAATCTTGTCGTTGATGGTTTGGTTCAATCGCAAGGCTACAATGGTTTTTCATTATTTGAGCTGGCTTACGTCGGAATTCCGATAGCAGTTGTTGGTTTAATTTACCTAAAATTTCTAGCGCCCTTATGCTTGCCTAGCCACGAGAGCTCCTTGGAACAGTTTGAACATTCGAGAGAATATACGGTTGAGATGATCATTCAGCCAAAGAGTGAATTGGCTCGAAAAAGTATACAGGATGCAGGTCTAAGAAATTTAACGAGTTTATTTTTAATTGAGATAGAGAGGCAGGGGCACATTTTATCTGCCGTTCAGCCGAGTACTATCTTAGAAGAAGGAGACCGTCTTATCTTTGCTGGTAGTCCTGAGTCGGTCGTAACCTTGAGAGATATTCATGGCCTGTCACTTGCGGATGACACTCGATTTAAGCTGGCAGGCAATCACGCCGATCGGCGCTTATTTGAAGCGGTAATATCTCCATCGAATAGTATTATTGGTAAGACTTTTAAAGAGTCTAGATTCCGGCATCGTTACAGTGCTGTTGTGCTTAGTGTAAGCCGGCATGGTGAGCGAATCAGCGGTAAGCTAGGGGAGTTGAAGCTTCAAGCAGGCGATATACTGTTAATTGAAGCCCAAAAAGGTTTCCTTATGCGCTACCGCAACAGCAGTGATTTTTTACTCGTTAGCAAACTAGCCGATGGTGATCGAACCGATGAAAAGAAAGCATTATTAGCATTGTCTATTTTTGCTGTCATGATCATAGCTTCTGCTTTTTCGATTCTATCTATATTTGAAAGTTCTTTACTGGCTGCAGGCTTATTAATTCTTTCGGGTTGCATTAGTTTTGAAGATGCAGGCAAGAGTATTGATTTTTCAGTATTGATAGTCATTGCGAGTGCTTTTTCTTTGGGTGCCGCCGTACAACATGTCGGTTTGGCTAATATATTATCAAATTCTATCATAGATATGGTCAGCACACCTTTGATGGCCTTAGTGATTATCTATATCTCGACGGCATTGTTAACAGAGCTAATCACTAATAATGCAGCTGCCATTATCATGTTACCTATCGCGCTCAACGTCGCCGATAAGTTAGCGGTGAATTTCGAGGCATTCGTGGTCGTGGTCATGATAGCGGCTTCAGCAAGTTTTATGACGCCAACAGGTTATCAAACGAATCTGATGGTGATGGGACTGGGTGGATATCGCTTCTCCGATTATTTAAAAATAGGCGCCCCATTGAGTGTCTTAGTCGCGTTTATGGCGCTCGTTTTAGTGCCCTTGATATGGGCTTGAATGTTTGAACAAAACGTTCAATCTTGTCTCGGAGACCGAATACATCGATAGTTCGGCTTTTCAATAGCGAGTACCTTGCTCAGATTTTGGCGATGTGACTGGCTCTTCTTTAGTATTTCTATGTAGGTTTTCTTTACGCCTTTGTTTTCATCCAAGCCGGTTTGGTTAAGGTCTTGTGAGTTTAAACGGCAAGGTCACAGTACTGGTTCAAGACAGAATTCGCGATAACTTGTACTAAGTGTAGGGCCACTGTTTAAAAAATTGTGCGCTAATTTTGGATTGTTTTTTTGCGGATGGTCTACCACGGCGCATTTAGCCAATAGAAGAAAAATAACGAAAAATCTAACATGCGACTCTGATTTTAAAAAAGTCTAAATAGAAACAATGGCTTAGTAAGTTTAATATTTTTTTATCTCCTATTTGGCACGGCATATGCGCTAAATATTTATGTGCACATAACACGTTAATACAAGTTTAAATTCGATTGTTTATGTTAAAACGGGGTAAAAAAATGAATCTACTACGTAATTTTTCACAGGTATTTTTAAGCTGTGCATTAGTGAGTATCGCACATGCAGAAACAGTCAAAATAGCGATTGGTCACCAGAGTATGTGTACTGACACATACACGGCAGGGATTGTGGTGAAGGAACTCAAATTATTGGAAAAGTATTTACCAAAAGAAGGTAAGTACAAAGATATCGATTTTGAGGTGAGCTGGAGTGATTATAGTTCAGGGGGCCCGATTACCAACCAGATGATGGCGAATAAACTCAATTTTGGTGTGATGGGGGATTATCCGCTAATAGTGAATGGCGCAAAGTTTCAAGCAACGGACTCTCTTAGAACAAAATACATTGCGGGTACAGGTTATAACTTGAAAGGCAGTGGAAATGCGATTGTTGTTCCGGTGAAGTCTGATATTTACAGCATTGATCAACTCAAAGGTAAAGATGTTTCGGTTCCGGTTGGTAGTGCCGCTTGGGGAATGTTGCTCAAAGGCATGCAGGATAACAATATCAGTAGTTCAGAATATGGCTTGAAAAACCAAAGCCCAGCAGTTGGTGCCGCCAATATTGCGGTCGGTAAAATCGATGCGCATGCTGACTTTTGTCCTTGGTCAGAAATTATGGAGTTCAGAGGTACAGGCCGAAAAATTTTTGACGGTAGTGAAACAAACGTGCCTTACCTGCACGGTGTGGTTGTTCGAGAAGATTTTGTGAAGGAATACCCTGAAGTAGCGGTTGCGTTTATAAAGGCGATATATGATGCAGGAGAATGGATTCGTAATGACCCTGCGAAAGCGGTTGATCTAATGGAGAAGTGGACAGGCGTCGAGAAAGAGGTGTTGTACATTTACTTTTCCAAAGGTGGTCATCTGACTTTAGATCCTACCATTAAGCCAGAATGGGTAAGTGCGTTGAAGTTGAACCATGGTGTGTTGGCTAAAGAAAAGGCAATCCCACCTTTGAACTTTGATGAGTGGATTACCGAAGACTACTTAAAGATGGCTTACAAAGGTATGCAAAAGGATTACAGCGCTGAAAAAGCTATTATGAATGACCCAGCTCTAACAAATGCTGGCCTGCCGCTAGAAATATGGCATTCGCGTGAAGGAATTTTGACATACCCTTCATTGGCTGAATTTTTGAGTGCAGTTAATGAATATAGAGCGACAGGAGCCAAGCTAAATTCGACCTATGTCTATG
>JBFJZQ010000294.1:0-4291 GCA_041622015.1 Oleiphilaceae bacterium | reverse complement strand
CAAGTTATTGACAGGCACGGTAATAGCAAGCACTACCACAACAGCAATACCTAAACCTGTTGCTGCCTGGATTTTTTTAGATATAGCCAAAAAAGTACACATACCTAAGAAGAAAGCCAAAGCCATGTTTTCAACAAAAACAGCTTTAACAAATAAGCTTATATAATGTTCAATCATTAAAATGCCTCCTTAACAGTATGCGATGACATTCTATAATCCGCTGGCTCAACTTGTTCTTTCTTCCACCCACGTAGCGCCCAAATTAATAGGCCTATGATGAAAAATGCACTTGGTGGAAGCAATAACAAGCCATTTGGGACATACCAACCTCCTTCATTAATAGTAGGAAGGATTTCTATACCAAATAACTTACCGGCACCTAGAAGCTCTCTAAAGAAAGCAACAGCCAGCAATAACACCATATAACCTAAACCATTACCAATACCGTCCAAAAAGCTAATGCCAGGACCATTTTGCATGGCAAAGGCTTCAGCACGACCCATAACGATACAATTTGTAATGATTAAACCAACGAAAACCGATAATTGCTTACTCGTTTCATAGGCATAGGCTTTAAGTATTTGGTCAACCAAAATTACTAAGGACGCAATAATGGTCATCTGAACAATAATACGGATACTTGAAGGTATTTGTGACCGTATAGAGGCAATGAATAGATTAGACATACCTGTAACAAGACAAACCGCCAAACCCATTACCACAGACAACTGCATGCTAGTAGTAACAGCAAGAGCAGAACAAATACCGAGTATTTGAAGTGCGATAGGGTTATTACTGAAGACAGGTTCAAAAAGAACTTTTTTAATGCTTTGCTCGCTCATCTTAAGCCTCCTTTCTCAGGCGATTTAAGTAACGTTGAAAGCCGTTCTCACCCACCCAAAATTGAATTAAATTTGTGACACCACGACTAGTTAAAGTTGCACCAGCGAGACCATCAACCTGATACTCTGCATTCTTACTAGATTTATCAACCGAACCTTTAACCAAGTGAATTTTAGGCTCAGCACTTTCATCAAGATCAAATAGCTTTTTTCCAGGCCAGAATGCCTTCCATCTTGGATTATCAACTTCACCACCCAAACCAGGTGTTTCGGCATGCTCGTAGAAACCCAAGCCAACGATGGTATTAGCATCTTTTTCAAGTGCAACAAAGCCATGCAGCGTTGACCATAAACCATAACCACTAACAGGTAGAATGATTGTCTCTAACTGATCATCACTTTTAACCAAATAAACTTTTGCATACTTAACACGACGTTTAATACTCGCTATGTCGTCTTCTGGCGGCAGTGATTCGGATAGTTTAGGATTTTTTGCAGCTTTTCGTTGATCATAAGCTAAGGCTTTACTTCTGCCCACAACTTCAGGTTCAACATATTCGCCCGTATCCAAATCTACAATTTTGGCTTCAATTTTAGAAAAAGCAGCCTCAATGTCAGCTGTTTTTTTGCTTTCTGGCAATAAACCAGCTGCAGCAAGAATATTAGCCTTTAAGTTAAGTGCTTTATTGATCTCTTGTGTTGGCTTCAAAATAACGACTGAACCCGCGATAACAATCGAACAAACTAGACAAAGTAAAAAGGCAACTAGTATCGTTTTCTGAGTCGATTCTTTATTAGACACGCGCTAACCTCCGTTTAATATTTGCTTGGACAACCAGGTGGTCAATGTAAGGTGCAAAAAGGTTCGCAAATAATATTGCCAACATCATACCTTCTGGGAAGGCAGGATTTATAACCCTGATTAGCACAACCATGACACCTATTAATGCACCAAAAACAAACTTTCCGGTGTTGGTCATTGCGGCAGATACTGGGTCAGTCGCCATAAAAATCATACCGAAACAAAATCCACCCATCACTAAATGCCAATGCGCTGGCACAGAAAACATAGGGTTTGTATCTGAACCAAGCAAATTGAAGAATGTTGCCATGGCTATCATGCCACCTAAGACACCAGAAATGATTCTCCAAGAAGCTATTTTAGTAAGCACTAATACAGCACCACCAATCAATATAGCTAAAGTTGAAGTCTCACCAATTGAGCCTTGAACAAAGCCAAAAAATGCATCACTCCAGCTAGTATGCTGAGCCAAGCCTTCTAAACCACTTGCTGCTGCCACACTTAACGAGGTCGCACCACTGAATCCATCAACAGCCGTCCACACTGCATCACCTGACATTTCAGCAGGATAAGCGAAGAACAAGAAAGCACGACCTGTCAAAGCAGGATTCAAGAAATTCTTACCTGTTCCACCAAAGATTTCTTTACCGATAACCACACCAAAAGAAATACCTAATGCAGCCTGCCATAACGGAACGTCCGGCGGGCAAATTAAGGCAAATAATATTGAAGTAACAAAAAAACCTTCATTTATTTCGTGCTTTCTGACCGTTGCAAATAACACTTCCCAAAAACCACCCACAATAAATGCTGTCGCATAAATAGGAAGATAATAGCTCGCGCCATAGACAAGGTTATGTAGCCAGTTTGCTGCATCATGCCCTATAAAAAATAGGCTATGCCAGTCTGTAGGAATAGTCCCTACACCCGCTGCAATTGCAGTATTAGCTTGAAAACCCACATTCCACATACCGAAGAACATGGCTGGAAAGGTACACATCCAGACAGTGATCATGATTCTTTTTAAATCAATACCATCACGAACGTGCGCAGTTGTTTTAGTTTTACTGGACGGCGAATAAAAAATGGTATCGATAGCTTCATATAGAGCATACCATTTTTCATATTTACCACCCTTCTCAAAGTGGTGTTCCACTTTATCAAATATAGATCTTAGTCCCATGATTAACCCTCTTTCTCTATACGAGATAAATTTTGCCTTAATATCGGGCCATACTCGTACTTACCTGGACAGACAAATGTACAGAGCGCTAAATCTTCTTCATCAAGCTCTAAACAGCCGAGTAATTGCGCCTGCTCAGTGTCTTCGACAATTAGCGACCTAAGTAACTGAGTTGGCAAAATATCCAAAGGCATAATTTTTTCGTATGCACCAATGGGTACCATTGCTCGCTCACTACCATTTGTAGTCGTAGTAAAATTGAAAAGTTTTCCTGAGAACAACTTAGAAATATAAATATTCATTACAGAGAACTTATTTACACCTGGGGATAACCAGCCCATAAGCTCTCTTTCTTTCTGATCCTCGATTATTGATATCTGATTAGCATAACGCCCTAAATAAGAAACAACGCCTCTTGACGTTCTTCCACCTAAAACTGAACCTGATATAACACGAACGTTATCAGAAGAGGACTCACCATTAGTAATTTCTTCTAAAGATGCACCTAGACGGCTTTTTATCAGTCTAGGTTTTTTAACGACAGGACCCGCTATTGAAAGAACGCGGTCAACATATAATTCACCGGTCACAAAAAGCTTTCCAACCGCAATGACATCCTGGTAGCCAATTGACCAAACTTGTTTTTTATCACTTACGGGGTCAAGGAAGTGTATATGGGTACCGGCATTACCAGCAGGATGAGGACCAGAAAATGACTCATTAACGATTCTGCTAGATGACTTAACCTGAATATCACTGCCTGCTTTTGAGCAAACAAACACTTTTCCATCTGTTAGTTTTTCTATAACAGCAAGACCATCATTAAATGAAACTTGATCTTCTTTTATAATGACTTGCGGATCAGCTGCTAATGGATGGGTATCCATGGCAGTGACAAAAATCGAATTAGGTTTCGAATCAATAGCAGGGACTTTGCTATATGGACGCGTTCTAAAGGCTGTCCACATCCCCGACTCAACCAGATTAGTGACAACCTGTTCTCGATTTAGATTTGAAAGAGCGGAAGCTTCAAATTTATCAAACTCAACTGCATCACTACCTGAAACTTCAATCACGATTGACTGAAATATTCTTTTTTCACCACGGTTAATTTCAATAACCTTACCGCATGCTGGAGAGGTATATTTTACGCCTTCTGTTTTTTTATCTTCGAATAACACCTGCCCTTTCTTAACCAAGTCACCAACCTGAACTAACATTGTTGGCTTCATTCCAGGGTAATCAAAACCGACTATAGCGACTTTGCTTACTATTTTGGTATCTGAAATTTTTTGCTCGGGCGAACCGGATATTGGAAGATCGAGGCCTTTTTTAATGTTGACCATTCATCCTGCCTAATCATGAGAAAAGTGAATTTTCCGTTATTCTGATATAACGCTGGTAACTATTAATTAACTACACAGCACCACAACTATTGAAATTTATATAATTACGACTGATATT